>JAURXW010000179.1 GCA_030654205.1 Bacteriovorax sp. | reverse complement strand
TACTCATTATTGTTTTTTGAATGGTCAATATTTGTTTTAACGGCATTTGTCGTATTTAGATATATCAATAAGTACAAAATAGATTCTCCGCTTTGTTGGCTATTCATTTTTATATTCACACGTGGAATATTAAATGCCATTAATTACCCCATCCATCCCATTACTTGGACAATTTTCCCTGCCACTTTATTAGTTTTCAACTTTGACTCTCGCTCAAAAAATCAATTTTTTATTGAAATGCTACTTTTGAACTTCATCTGTCTTTTTAAAGAAATTTTTCCAATTATATTTTTATGTTATTCCTTTTACTATTTATATACTAAGAACTTAAAAAAATTTATTTTTTTAAGTTTAAATTTTTTACTTTGGATTATTTTTGATTTTATTATCAGACCTAAAATAATGGGTGGAATAGTAAACTACGCATCAACAGCTAGTACTAATAATCAATATGACATTAATTTTATTTTAAATTTAATCACTCGTATTAATTATATTGAGCTATTGAAAACCTTATCTCCCATTGGATTGTTTTCTATTTACCTTTGCTTTAAACATAAAGAAAACGTCAGAATCAAGCATAACCTTCTTCGAATTTTGTTTATTTCAATACCTTATTTAGGAATTCAATTTATAGTTAGAGATAATATCGGATTTCATTATGCGGCTTTTATCAGCAGCTTGTTATTTGCTTTTTCCGTTATTACTTTTAAAAACTTAGATAAAGATGTGTCATCTAAAATACTAAATTCAATTTTAATTATTTCAATTTTAGTCAGCATTGGAAACTATACTAAATATTTTAATATTTTTTTTAACAACGATAAATCCTGTAAAATTACTCATCGTTTAAGCTCTCCGATTTTAAATTCAATCGAGACTTCTAATGATTATTCGATTCTTGCTTCTGGCGCATTGGCCCCTCATCTTATATCTACTAAAAGAATTGTTTATCAAAGCAAGGTGTTTTCTAGGGTACAAGATCATTATAAAGTATTGGCCGTAAATCGATATGGTGATTTTTATCCATCAACAAAAGAAGATTATGAAAATTTAATTTCTAGATGCAAAGGAAAAGCTAGTAAAATTATTCAAGATAACCAAGAAGCTTTTATCGCTGAAGGTAATTTTACAAAAGATTGCATTTTTAAATGAAAATAAATACAAATTAACTCAACGCTGGGCTCCGTGCTCCTACTTGATATTTCGTAATAATGACAGTTAAATTTTATTTTAAATTATCAGAAATATTTTTATTGAATCGTGAGTTGAATTTTTTTATAAAACTGCTTACATTATCTAGTGAATCCATACCTTCAACAAACTTAGGAAGTTCAGCAATATCACCTTTGTTTACAATTAACATTAATTCAGATGAATATAATTCTGCAATTTTCCATACAAGCGCTTGCTGATGGAGTAAATCTAAATCAGCAAGTTTGACCAACTCTCCAATTTGCCATCTTACGGGTGCCATTAGGTCATATTGGTTATATTTTTTTTGAGATAGTAATAAATCCCACTCTTTCATTGAATCTTTTATTTTAGTAGGTTTAAAATCCCTTATCGAAATAAGTGGTTTTTTTAAGTCCACCAATAGAACCTCTGACATTGTTCTTGGATTTTTAAATGCAACAATGTCAAAAGTATCTGCAAACAACTCATCCATACCTTTTAAAATTTGGACGAAAAAAATTCTCCGTTCCAGGTTGGTATCAAGTTTTGCTAGTTCTTTAACTTCGCTTACTGATAGTGTTTCTCCCATAAGCTTTTTTGAAAACAATTCTGATTGACGTTCATCATTTTTTTGTAAAACGGCAATTGCTTCTTCAATGTCAAAGTTTTTATTTTTTTTTAAAAACTCATGAAAAACACTATGTCCATACTCATGTCCTAATGTTTGATATATTTTTTTCCCGTTAGCTACATATTGTATATAAATTGTATTTTCTGAAGCAGAAAAAAAAGTACCTTTTCCTTGGTTATGAATTTTTACTTGTGGTGTGTCTGAAATATTAAAATCAGCTGAGACCAGCTTAAATTTCGCTATCCAACTAGAAACTTCTTCAGCTGTATACGGTAGACCAGAATCAATTTCAATTGATGAAAAAAGATGTTTTACTAAAGCAGTACAACTTTTCTCGTTTGCCGTTGCTCGTCCACCCTGAAAAAGGCTTTTTGGAGTTGAGCATGAGGATATTAGTAATGAGGCCAATGCTAAAATTTGAATTCTCATATTTGTATTATCGGTTCTTCTTAGCCATTTATTTAGGTTTAGTGCTTCAATAAATGATTTGGAGACCACAAGCATGCCTATTCCCGCCTATTAGTGTCAAGTAGTCTTACCAGATACGAAACACAGCTTACTTATCAATTTGACTATAATTTAAAGTGCTTCATTATCACACTGGAGATTGGATTTTCAATTTTTCGTCCAGATGATATTAAAAAAACCTCTTCATATACTCCCGCAATTTTACCAATTTCAAAAAGTTTATTTTCGTCTAAGTGGAGCTGAGCCGCATTTTGAGTAAGCGGGATTAGTCCGAGGCCATCTATTCCCATTAACTTTTGAAGCGCAGTATCCTGTGTTTCTGCCACAATATCAAAAGAGATACGATTCGTTTGGAAAAAATTCTCTACATCCCTTCGAAGTTTACTATGAGAAGTTGGGAGAATAAACGGAGCGTCCTGTAACGAATTTGGGAAATTTTTTTTAAGACTAATATATTTCTTTGATCCGTAAATATTGATTGGTGATTTTGCAATAGATCTTGAGTAAATTTTTAAATCATCTTTAATACTGGGAATATAATTGGCTATGACCAAATCAATTTTATGTAATTGCATCTCTCGAATTAACTCGTCTCCGCTTCCTTCAAGCAATGAGACAGTACATCGACCGGCCTTAAGAGCAGCTTTAGCAACAGCAAGAACAACATGCTTAGGCACACTATCGAGTGCTCCAAATTGCACATGGGGTCTTGATGGCACAAATCTATCATGAAGAACTTCGAGAAGTTCATCTCCCATTTTAAATATTTCGTTGGCATATTCCAAAGCCAACATTCCAGACTCGGTAAGTATGAGTTTTTTATGTTTTCGCTCAAATAATTGAATACCAATTGTATCCTCAAATTGTTTTAACTGAGCACTTAGTGTTGGTTGACCAATTTTTAGTTTTAATGCAGCTTTAGAAATACTTCCTTCCAACGCAATTATTCTAAAATAATTTAGATGATGATAGTTGATCCAGTTTGACATATCTCCCCCTTTGATTTGCTTTATACGAACCTAAAGATATTATTTATCTATTTTACCAATAAGTCATTCCGACTGATAATTAATTATTATTAAAAAGGAGATTTTTTATGATTTCAAAAGATATAAATAAAACCCACGTGATAGTTAATGCTACTATGGAATTTTTAACTCAGTATTTATCGAAAAAAAATAAAGTTGAAAGCGATGTATATCTATCGTTTTATTTGTCGGAAGAAAATGAAGGTTTCACAATCTCTCGAAGTGTGCGATTTAGCATGATGTTGAGGGTAGTTGAACTCACCTTAAAAAGTCAGCTAAATCCAAGATTGGCTGAAAAATTTATGGAACAATTTCACAAATTAAATCCAACTGAAGTAGTTAAATCCAGTAAAATGTCAATGGCTTTTTTTGTTTCAGAGAAATTTGCAGGTTTCATCTTCGTCCCTTTTCCAGTATTTGAAAATGTGATTGTAGCTCGAAGTCTGCATTTGAAACCAATACTTTCTTGGATAAAATCTGGCGACCAATTTTATTTGATTACTGTAAGTTCAAAAATATGTCGACTCATAAAAGGGGATTCATTTTCATTAACTGATATAGACTCCGTCACTCTCACGAATCTTACTGAAGAAAAAAGTAGGCCCAATGACAAAAAAAACAAACTCAAACTTATTTCACAAGCAGAAGAGCAATTCTATCAGGTTGTTAAAAATGACAACTATCCAATTATCATGGGAGGTACAGAGGAACTTTTAAGTCTTTATAAAAAAGTAAATCGTGATTCAGATGTGTTAAAAGAAAGAATTATAGTAAATTTAGATCGAATAGATTTTGATAAACTTCATGAAGATTGCTTAGTTATTTTAAATACGATACGCACGAATAATGAACATTCAGTTCTAGCTCATTACCATGAAATGAAATATTATGGTAAAGTTCTGGAGGAGCTCAATGAGATTACAATTGCAGCGATTCAAGGACGTATTCGCAACTTAATGATAGCGAGTGATAGATTTTTATGGGGAAGTCTTGACAAAGTAACCGGAAAAATAACAAGTCATATTAATAAAAATTTAGCTATACCTGAAGATGATATTTTAGATGATCTCGCAGAGATTGTTATTGCACGCGGTGGCTCGGTAACACTGTTAAAGCATAATGAAATGCCATCCGATAATGAGGCAATTGCGCTATTAAAATAATTACATCTTATTTTTTTGATACGGAGTATTTCATGGGAAAAAGAATCGCACTATTTTTAGCTGTTAACATCCTTGTGATTGCAGCCGTCTCTATTTTGACCAGTATATTTGGCATTGGCAATTATATGACAAGTGCTGGATTAAATTATAACGCACTTTTAATATTCTGTCTGATATGGGGAATGGTTGGCTCACTGATTTCGTTGCTACTTTCTAAAGTTATGGCAAAGTGGATGATGGGAGTGAAGATCATTACAATTGATGGACCACACAGCGATTTAGTACTGACTGTACATAGACTTGCCGGCCGTGCAGGCTTAACCAAGATGCCAGAAGTAGGAATTTATGAAGGAGATGAAATTAATGCTTTTGCTACAGGGCCTTCTCGAAATAATTCATTGGTGGCCGTATCCTCGGGTCTTTTAAATCGGATGAACAGCTCTGAAGTTGAAGGAGTGCTAGCACACGAGATCGCACACATTGCCAACGGTGACATGATTACAATGGCACTCGTTCAAGGTGTTGTGAATGCTTTTGTTATGTTCTTCTCACGTGTTGTTGCCTTTATGATTGATCAAGCAATGAGAGGAGATAAAGAAGAATCAAATGGCCTTTCACCATTGGTTCATATGTTTTTGGTAATGGCCTTGGATATAATATTTGGAATTTTAGCTTCGCCTCTTGTGGCATGGTTTTCACGATATCGCGAATTTCGTGCCGATAAAGGTGGGGCCGATTTAGCTGGTAAGGAAAAAATGATTATGGCGCTCGAATCACTTCAGCGCGCCTACCCCAAGCTTGTTGAAGTTAACGTTGAAAATCGTTCTCAATATCGTTCAATGCAAATTTCATCAAAAAAAAGTAGGATCGCGCTTTTTTCAACACATCCTCCTTTAGAAGATAGAATAAATGCTTTAAAAGGATTGTAATTTTTTGTAGTAACAAATATATTAATTAAACATGTGAAGGTAATATGCTTGATTTTCTAACTCATATCTCTGTTGCTCCACCGTGGCTTTGGATTGCCTTTACTCTTGGTATTTTAGTTTTACTCTTGATTGACTTAAGTCTCTTTGGTCGAGGAGATCACAAGATTCAAACGAAAACGGCTTTAGTGGAAAGTGGAATCTGGATAACAATAGCTCTTTGTTTTAACATTTGGTTTGGTTATTACTTTGGTTCAAAACTAGGCTTGGAGTTTTTCACAGGCTATTTGATTGAAAAGAGCCTAAGTATTGATAATCTTTTTGTCATTTTACTTATTTTTAGCTCATTTAAAACTCCAGCTGCTTACCAACACCGAGTGCTTTTTTATGGTGTATTGGGTGCAATTATATTACGTGCTTTCTTTATTTTGTTCGGAGCTCATTTACTCCATACATTTCATTGGATCTTATATATCTTTGGATTCATACTTGTCGTTACAGCAATAAAATTTCTACGGGAAACTGATGAAAAGATTGATGCAAGAGAAAATTGGTCGATTCGATTCTTAAAAAAGATTCTCCCAATGACTGATAAAACAAATGGGAGCCATTTTTTTGTTTTGGAAAATGGCGTACGAATGGCGACACCGCTTTTTTTAGCACTGGTTGTGATTGAAGCAACTGATCTAGTTTTTGCTGTTGATTCTATTCCTGCAGTTTTTTCTATTACTCAAGATGCGTTCGTGGCTTTTGCCTCAAACATTTTTGCAATCTTGGGACTGAGAGCATTGTACTTTGTTCTGGCGGACTGGGTAGGCAAGCTTCGTTATTTAAAACCGGGTCTGGCTGCAATCTTAGGATTTATTGGAATGAAAATGCTCATTAATGATTTTGTGAAGATTTCGAGCTTAGCTTCACTACTTGTTATTTTTTCAATTTTAATGACTGCAGGATTAAGCTCCTGGTATGTCGCCAGAATAGAGGATAGTAAAAAGAGAAAAGAAGATCCATTTAAATGATTTTAAAAAAATTACATAGTATTATAAGTGAATACATAAAACTTCTACAACGATTTGCTGATCGCCTATGGTTTCCTCCATTAATAGGATTTTTGGCCACTCTGGATAATTTTGTTGTTATAATTCCCAATGAAGGAATTTTAATTTCAAGTTCGATGGTTATTCCAAAGCGCTGGTTCATATTTGCTTTTAGTGTGGCGGTAGGTTCAACACTTGGAGCGCTTCTCTTGGTGATTCTAGTGCAACATCTTGGGCTACCTTGGATTATAAATTTTTACCCAGGAATAAACGAAACACATATATGGGCGTTAACCTTAAAATTTTTTGAACAATACGGTCTAGTTTTAATTTTTGCGGTGGGTTTAACTCCCCTCTCACAGCAACCTGCGATTATTTTAGCCACTCTTGCGAATACTTCTTTTGGTAAACTAGTAACTGTTATCTTTTTTAGTCGCTTAATTAAGTTTATTATTATGGCCTATATTGCGACTCACGCTCCAAGATACCTCGGGAAATTTTGGGGTATTCAAAATGAATTGAAAGAGGTGGGAGTCAAATTAAATCAAGAAAATTTGGGAGATAAAAATGACTGATCATACAAATGAAAATGCTGAGCATTCTATACGGTATCAATTTCTGCTGGCCCTTTCCGCTCTCGGTGTAGTTTATGGAGATATAGGTACAAGTCCACTCTACGCATTTAAAGAGTCCCTTCACCACGGTCACAATATCTCGCTTTCCGAATCTTCAATATATGGAATTCTTTCTCTAATTTTCTGGTCGTTGATTATTGTTATTTCTATTAAGTATCTGCGCTTTGTACTCAAGGCGGACAACCGCGGTGAAGGTGGTATTCTAGCGCTTACTGCGCTTGTTTCTCCGACAAGTGGAGAAAAATCAAAAAGAAAGGACTTACTTGTTTTATTTGGATTATTTGGCACAGCTTTACTTTATGGAGATGGAATGATTACACCGGCCATCTCTGTTTTATCAGCGGTAGAAGGACTAGAATTAATCACTCCCATTTTCACTCCTTACATACTACCTATAACGATTGCTATATTGGTTGGGCTTTTTTCAGTTCAAAAGTATGGAACAAGTGTTATGGGAAAAATTTTTGGCCCATTAACATTTATTTGGTTTCTGACTTTAGGATCTCTAGGTATTTATAATATTATACAAGCTCCGAGCGTGCTTCTTGCTATTAATCCCTATTATGCCTTCCGATTTTTTATTGAATACCAATGGAATGGTTTTATGGTTTTAGGTTCAGTTTTTCTAGTCGTCACTGGCGGTGAAGCCCTTTATTCGGATCTTGGACACTTTGGGATAAAACCTATCAAACGAGCTTGGTTTTTAGTGGCCCTCCCTTGTTTGTTGCTCAATTATTTTGGTCAAGGTGCATTGCTGACTCATATGCCAGAAGCAATTAAAAATCCATTTTTTCTCATGGCCCCAAAATGGATGCTAACACCTTTGGTATTACTTGCCACAATTGCAACAGTCATTGCTTCTCAAGCTTTAATAACTGGAGTTTTTTCTATAACAATGCACGCTGTACACTTAGGGTACATCCCGAGAGTCCTTATCAAACATACATCTAAAAAAGAATATGGACAAATTTTTGTAAAGAGCATGAATACCCTTTTGATGCTTGCCTGTATAACATTGGTTTTAGTTTTTAAAACTTCAAGTAATCTGGCCTCTGCTTATGGTATAGCGGTGACGGCCACTATGACCATCACTACCGTTCTTTTTTATATCGTTGCCACCGAAAAATGGAATTGGAGTTTACAAAAAGCTGGTATTATCTGTGGATTTTTTTTGATTATTGATTTGGCTTTTCTAGGGGCCAATCTTGCAAAAGTTATTGATGGTGGGTGGGTTCCTTTAGCTGTTGGACTTTTTATTTTTACCATTATGACAACCTGGAAGAGAGGGCGAAAATTACTTGCGGAAAGAAATGTAGAGAGAAATATTTCACTTGTTAAGTTTTTAGAAATTCTTGAAAATGAAAAACCACACCGAAATGCTGGTACGGCAATTTACATGTCTAGTAATCTAGAGTCTCTTCCATATGCTTTTGTTAATACCTTTAAGCATTTTAAAACAATTCATGAAAATCTGATTTTTCTTCAAGTAATCACGAAAGAAATTCCACATATTGAAAAATCGCAAAGATTAGAGGTTAAGAATATTGGACATGGTTGCCATATAATTGTTATCCAATACGGATATGTGGATGAACCAAATATTCCGAATGAATTAGACAATCTTCAGGTGGGAGATATTCTGATTAATTCAAATGAAGTTACATTTTTTATTGGAAAAGAAAATCTATTTGCTACTGAATTTCCAGGAATGGCCATATGGCGAGAAAGACTTTTTGCATTTCAATCTGCCAATTCTCAGGATGCAACGACCTATTTCCAATTGCCAAAAAAGAGTGTGATGGAAATTGGCATTCAGGTAGAGTTATAATTGGAAGAGAGAACTTCCACTTTAGTCCAAAGTCGTCAAAACCTGAGAGGATTATTAAAGTTTTAAGTTAATGGAACTCTAAAACTTTATAGCTATGGTATAGTTTATCGATGAATTCAATAAAAAAAATAATATTCATTAATTATCTCATTTGTCTGGCGGGGTTTATCGCAGAATTAATTTTTGCCTATTCATTAAATCCTAAGGAAAATTCAGTTTTTATTTTTCTCATAGCTTGGGGCTCTCTTCCTATTTTTGCACTTCTGCTTTTTCTTCGCAAAACTCCTCGAATTCTTTATTCCATGAACAAGTCTCTCATTCAAACATCTGTAGTTGTCGGTTTTGGAGTGTTTTTTAAAATTAACTCCATATACATTCAGCGCGATCCAAGAGGTGCTTTTGCACTTATGACCGTGCCAATTATCCAAATAATTGGGGCGCTGTTCATTGGTTTAATTATAAAAGTAATTTCTCAAAGGCATTTTTGCTCTGAAGACGATCAAGAAGAACCCTGATATAAATGATTCATGTCATATTTGTTAAAACCATTTTTATAAAATAATGGAAGACTCTCCAATATCCTCAGCTTTGCAATTTTGATACTGATGACTACTGCCGCACTAATCATGACTTACATGCAATTTACAAGTTAGGATTCCTTGATTATTTTTGAAGCACTGGTTTTGTTTCAAACATATTCGCATAAATAATAAATCCTTCATATATACAAATCTTTTCAAAAACATACAATTTTCTATTCAATTGATTAATAAGAAAATTAAACTCTGGATTATTGGCAGCGATACTTGCCTTGCCTTCGATGAGTGCACGATTAAATCCAAAAATAACATTTATAGTTGGTTGAACTAAGACTTCATGCTTAGCGAAATCTATTTCCATATCCGTTAATGAAATTCCATATGCATCTTTATCGTAAATTATGACCTCACCTTCTTGGAGTATTACTTTGCCACTTTCATCAGCGGGAGCAACCCGATAAAGAACACAAGACTTCTCAGCATCAAAGCTTTGTGCAATTTTTGCAAAAGCTGAAAATGAAATCATGGATGTGAGTATCCCAAGTAATAATGTAATTTTCATAGTTTTCTCTTTTTAAATAATTACCAATTAATAAAATTTTAATTTGTGTGGTTAACCATAAACCACACTTTGTGGTTTGTAGACTTGTATTTCTTTAATCTTTTAGATATTGGTTGGCTCAAGACTAGAGAAAAATGAGCTTAAAATGAAGAATGATCCATTAATTGAAATTTTAAAAAATGAATTTACACGGAAAAAAACTCGCAATGGATCTTATTCTCTTCGAAGCTATTCTAGAGATCTAGATTTGGATCCTAGTAATCTTAGTAAAATAATGAGTTATCAAAAAACTATTGGCCCAACCTTAAGATCTAGAATTGGTCTAAAATTAGGCTTCAATGAAAAGGAAATTAAAAGTTGGCTCAAGCCTGCCACTCATGAGAAGACCGCCAATCAAAACTATAAGAATCTCAACTTAGATCTTTTTCGAGTTATCTCTGAATGGCAATATTACGCACTTTTAGAATATTTTAAAATCAATAATATAAGTTCAAAACCTATTGATATTGCAAATCAACTTGGTCTCAAGGTATCAGTGGTCAATAATTCTCTTAAACGCTTAGTCGAATTGGGACTTCTCAAAAAAAATAAAGAAAGTTTTTTCCCGGCCGATGAATCAAGTTCATCAATTTTAAATATTACCACAAGCTCTGCCCATCGTGAACAGCAGCGCCAAATCTTAGAAGGTGCAATCGATGCTCTTCAAAATGTACCAGTTGAATTTCGTTCTCAATCTTCAATGACCCTCGCTATTGATTCAACAAAAATAAATGAGGCTCGAGAGTTAATTAAAAACTTTCGCCGTGATCTTGGTCAATTCTTAAGTACATCCGATCAACTAGATAGTGTTTATCAGCTTTCTATTTCATTATACCCCGTTACTAATCAACCCAAAAAAGGAGATTTAAAATGAAATTATTAATCGTACTAAGTATTTTTTTTAGCGCTGCAAGTTTTGCAGGCAATCGTGAATCAGGTGGACGCGTTGGTGCTTCGGCCGTCTATATTGATTTCAAAAGCTTTGGAACTGGAATCGATTCTGCGACTAAAGAAACATTTGAAATTCTCTTAAGAGCTGCAAAAGCAAGGGGCGAAGTTGTTGATGAAACTGTTGAATTAAAAGGGCGCGAAGGAGAAACAATTAACTGTGTTCAGCTATCAAATGCTTCGCAAAGATATAACTTTATTCAACCGATAGCTTATTCAATACTAATGGATACACAAAACAGTGGAATAAAAAGAACAAGTGTTTATGTTGGAATGGATTGTCATAGTTTCGATAGTGCCACTGAACAAGATTTAAGCAAATATTAAAAGCCAAAAATACTTATCTAATTAATGGCCATTGCTCAAAAAAGTGATGGCCATTACTCTAAAATAAAAAATAAAAAAACGCTGGTATATACGGGATATTTTTTATATTTTATTCATTACGCAATCTTGAAATCATAAAATGAATCAACCAGATTGAAAAAAATTATGGATATTATATCTTGGCACACCCTTAATTCTGATGAAGCTTTATTCAAGCTAGAATCAAATACAAGCGCTGGCTTAACTCATGCTGAAGCAAAAAAAAGACTTAAGCAATATGGAAAAAATACATTACCGGGCCCAAAGCGTCGCTCCTACGCCTCAATATTTATTCATCAATTTTTAAGTCCCCTTATTTATCTTCTATTGGCCGCTTCGATCTTCGCCTTTTTCCTAGGTGAGGGAAGCGATGCTATCGTTATTATTGTAGTAGTTTTGTTAAATGCAATTATTGGTACATTTCAAGAAGGTCGTGCAGAATTTTCTCTATTCACGCTACGCCAATTATCAAAATTAAAGACTAGAATATTGCGAGATGGCCAGGAACAAATTATCGAAGCTAGTGAAATAGTTCCTGGGGACATTCTTATTCTCAATGCAGGAGATGCTGTCCCAGCTGACGCTAGGCTTTTAGAAACAGCATTACTCAGTATTTCCGAAGCGGCTTTAACTGGAGAATCACTACCTGTAACCAAATCTAATATTATACTTGTTGAAGATACATTACTTGCCGACCGTAAAAACATGGTTTACTCCGGAACTCATATTGCTACCGGAAGAGGCCTGGCCTTAGTAACTGCAACCGGGATGAATAATGAGATGGGAAAAATTACCAATCTTGTAACAAATACAGTTGAACCAAAAACTAGTCTAGAAGTACGTATCGCTCAACTAGGAAGATACTTAGTTATCATATCTATCATCGTTTTTTTATTAGTTATCGCGATCGGTCTCATTCAAGGAATTTCTTTTAATCAAATTTTCATGATTGCTATTAGCCAAATGGTCTCCTTGGTTCCTGAAGGACTCCCCGTTGCAATTACCATCTCACTTGCCATCGGAGTTCAAAGAATGGCCAAAAGGGGAACAATTGTAAGACGTTTAGCTGCTGTTGAATCCCTTGGCTCAACAAATATTATCTGCACCGATAAAACGGGCACACTCACAAAAAATGAAATGACTGTGACAGCTTTATATTTTCCAATTGGAAATCGAAAAATATCAGTCACAGGTATTGGATATGAACCTAACGGTGAATTCATTGAAAATGAAAAAAACATTTTACCAAGCAACGACAAGGCATTAAATAAATTATTTATTGCATGTACTCTTTGTAATGATGCTCAATTAATAGAACCAAGTAACTCTGATAACAAATGGAAAATAATTGGAGATCCAACCGAAGGTGCACTTCTTACATTGGTCACAAAAGGAGGAATGAATAATTTAGAAATTAGAAATAAATTTCAACGAATAAAGGAGTTACCATTCAATTCCGAAAATAAAATGATGGCCACTCAACATAAAATAGATGGAACAAACATTGTTTTCATCAAAGGAGCTCCGGAGACAATTATAAATTTATGTGAATCTATTTATAATGATGATCATGTAATTCCGTTTGAAGAAATATCACGCCAAGAAATTCAAAACGTTGTTAAAGAAATGGCCGAATTATCACTGCGGACATTAGCTTTTGGATTTATTCAAAACTTTGACCTTGATGATTCCAATAATTTTAATCAACTTGACAAAAAAATTTCCTTTATTGGACTTATTGGTGAACTTGACCCTCCAAGAGCTGAAGTGGCAAGCTCAATTCAAGAATGTAAAGCAGCAGGCATAAGAACCGTAATGATAACCGGAGATCATAAAGCAACCGGACAATCAATTGCACGATCTCTTGGAATAACTCAAAATAATGATTTAGCTATTGATGGACTTGAGCTTGATCAACTTAATGATCAAGAACTCATGGATAAAATCGATCATATAAATGTATTTGCCAGAGTTCAGCCAATTCAAAAGTTGCGCATTGTAGATATTTTGCAAAAAAAAGGGAATATCGTTGCAATGACTGGAGATGGTGTTAACGATGCCCCCGCACTTATCCGCGCCAACATTGGAATTGCGATGGGGATAACTGGCACAGAAATCGCTAAGGAAGCTGCTAAGATTATAATCACAGATGACAATTTTTCTACTATCGTTGCTGCAATAGCGGAAGGAAGACTGGTCTATCAAAATATTAAAAAATTAATTCTCTTTTTAATTGTAACCTCGTTGGATGAAGTTTTAATTTTATTTTTGGCATTAATACTTGGCTACTCGCCTCCATTTGCGGCCGTACAAATTCTATGGATTAATCTTATCGCAGAAGGAACACTTACGATTAATCTTATAATGGAGCCCTTAGATGGTGATGAAATGAATCGAGCACCGATTCCAATTAATTTACCTCTCCTGGATCGAGCACTACTTTCCAGAATCCCATTGATGCTACTATCATCTGTGACTTCTACTTTTGGTTGGTTTGTTTATCGATCTGCAGTAGGAATTTCTTCTTCACTCGTTCAGTCTGAAACATTCACACTTCTAGTCATTTGTCAGTGGTTCAATGTACTAAACTGCCGTTCAGAAATACGATCAGTATTTTCTAGGGATTTGTTCAAAAACCCATGGCTCTTAGGGGCCCTAGTACTAAGTAGTATTCTTCATGCTGCAGTTATTTATTGGCCACCACTCAGTAAATTTTTTCATACTGTTCCAATTGAACTTTCTCAGCTCTTTTTAATTATAGCTGCAGCAAGCTTGGTGCTTTGGACTGAAGAAATTCGAAAAATGATAGCAAGAAAAAATTGTTCTTAAAAAGTTCACAGGTAGAAATATTTAAAAAAAGAGAATGACCATGTAAAAAATACGGATATAATATTCTCATTAGCTTAACATCCCAGCTAATTTGAGTATTCAAACGAGGTTGCAAATGAATGATACAAATACATTATATACCTTTACCTGTTGTGCAAAATGCCATGCTGTTAATAAAATTGCGATTCAAAGACTTTCCAATTCCCAAGGAATTTGTGGAAAATGCAAAAACCTATTAAATTTTCATCAGCTTGTTTCAGAAGTGGATAACATCGGCTTAACAAAAATTATTCAAAAATCTGATCTTCCTGTCATTGTTGATTTCTGGGCACCGTGGTGTGGCCCATGTGTTGGATTTGCTCCAACTTATGAAGCCGTATCAAAAATATCACAAGGTAAAATAGTTTTTATAAAAATTAACACCGAACAATATCCAGAAGTATCTTCACAATTTAATATTCGTGGAATTCCAACTTTATTAGTTTTTAAAAATAATAAAGAAATAGCTCGAGAATCTGGGGCATTCCCTCTTGAAACTTTCAAAGCTTGGGTTAATCGTTTTTATTAATATAATATTTTTCTATATGTAAACGTACCTCGTCTTGCTGAAAATATTTTTTCACTATAGCCTATTTTCTCTATGTCCATTTGGAGTAGAAATATTAAAAAACTGGAGATTGTATGAGAAAAAATATTGGAACTACTGATAGAATGTTACGAATTATTTTAGGAATTTTTTTATTATCACTCACAGTAATTGGTCCAAGAACATTATGGGGCATACTTGGAGTAATACCTTTACTGACAGCATATTTTTCATTTTGCCCTCTGTACTCAATGATTGGAATCAACACTTGTTCGAGCAATAAGAAACAAATAAACTAGGGATTAAAGGCCTCTGTTAGCACTCGTCCTTCTGATGAACTTGGTGGGATAGTTCCCGATAAAATAGAAAGTGTTGGCGCAAGATCAATCACGTCTACAATTTTGGGAATTGTTCCGTGCTTAAAAGGGGCCCCTAGTAAAATGAGCGGGACAGTTCGGTCGTAACTATAGCCTGTCATATGTGTCGTTGTATTTTCATCACCATTTACAAAAAATGGTTTGGGGATTGCGATAACATCCCCACTCCTACCAGCGAAATATGTTTTTAGAATTTGTCTTTCATGCATTCCAGGTGGAAGACTTCTTTTATTGTAGTCAGCATGAGTAAAAACAAATGCAAACGCCTCTTCTATTTGTAAGATTTTTTTTATGTCTTCTTCTATTTCAGTAATATTAATTTTTTTACTTTTTGCAACCTCACGATTTATATAAAAATTAAAATCAACTACATATGTAATCCATTTTTTTGCAGACTCAATTTTACCATATTTTAGATTTAAAAAATCCTCAATCTTGCTTTGAAGTAATCCAACATCAACTCTCCCCGCATCCATTTTATTTTTAATGAGCCAGTCAGAATTTGGCGCTACACCGTGATCCGCACTAAGGACTACAATGACGTCGTTTAATCCTCCGGGTATTTTATTTTTCAAATTATTAAGTAATGTAGAAATGACTCTATCTTCAGAAACTGTCATATCTTCAATTTCTTTGCTATTAGGTCCAAAAGCATGTCCAACATAATCGTGACTAGAAAAGCTAATGGCCAAAAGATCAGGTGTTTTATTTTTTCCTAAATTATAAAAATCAATTGCCCGAAGGGCAGCTTGAGCCGTTAATTCAAGACCATAAGGCGACGATAACTCCTCAGGCGAACAAGCAGCTATCCCATGATTAAAAACTGGACCAATTTTCCCAACAAGCTTTTTATCATTTGGATATACACTAGTAGTTGCAAAATATGATTTCATTGTTTCTTGAAGTTTTGTACTCCAAATTTTCATCGGTGATTTCTTGATTTTAACTTCTTCATTTAACTTCGCTACCCAAGTTGGAAGTACTCCTTCTGGCAGATAAAATTTACTCGAAATCCATTGAAAAGATTTTGGATCAAACCATAATGCCAGATCAGCACGATGTCCCCCCATTAAAACAGCCGCACGATCTTTTAGAGCTATAGAAATAACTTTTGAGGGATATCCTGCATTTTTGAGTTCATCGCCCACAGTGCTTCCTATAAAATTTTTAGGAGAGACCCCAATACGATTATGATTATCCAAAAGTCCAACGATAGGATAAGCCTCATCCTCTACACAATATATATTCTTTCCTAATTGAGAATCGTACCAATCATTTAGTGGAATACCAGATTGATAGGGAAATGCCCCACTCAAAACGGTTGCATGCCCAGGCCCTGTCATCGATTGAAGAATATCATATTGGGCATAGGGAAAATAAGCGCCATTAGTCATCAGATAATTAAATCCCCCAACGGCTCCGTTCGAATTTTTTGCAGGTAAAAAACGCTCTTTAAATCTAGTTAAATAATCCGCTCGAAATTGATCAATTATAAGCACAACAATTAATTTTGGTTTTTTAATTTCAGTTAAGCTATAAGCCTGAGGTGTAATAAAAAAAGTAAGAAAGATAAGGGCCGATATTTTTTTTTGCATATGAAACCATAACAAAAACTAAGCGAAATTCAAATCAATGATTTAGAAACTTTCCGCTATTTCAAACTTTTGGTTTGTTCTCTGAAAATTGTATGATTCAGACTCTTCATAAAACATAAATTCAATTTGCTGAAATCTTATTGCTTCTTTTAAAGAAGTAAAATTGAGCTCACAACTAATTAGTGTCTTCCACGATCTAATGTGCTTAGGTCGATGAAAATCAGAACTAGCAATCATTGGCAGACCACTTTCTAGAACCTCTTTAAAAAAATGTGGTCCACTGGCAACTTCCCAAGCATCAAACTTATCATAAAGTTCTTCTTTTTTATCCCAGAGATGATAGGTTTGATGCTCAAGAATCCTTGTCGAAACCGGATGTGCCGCAATCGCCAAAGCTCCCTGCTCTTTAATCTTTGTAATTAGATCAAAAATAGTTCCATCGGCATTGATGTAAGTTGTAATTCCAATTGCTAGTATATGGGCGGAACGATGAAAGGAAAGTGAATTTTTAGTTAATTCAATTCCTGGAATAACTAACATTCCATATTCATTCATTGAGCGATCGCCCTCACGCTTAATAACACTTAAATACTCATCAAATGTTTCTTTCGTTAATGTTTTTTTAAAATATCGAGAAGCCTTGCCTAAAAATGTTTCTTCTTCACAAAGATGATCAGTTATGGCAATAATTTT
>JAURXW010000175.1 GCA_030654205.1 Bacteriovorax sp. | reverse complement strand
AAGCGTTTAATTGTTTTTGATATGGACTCAACACTCATTCAAACTGAAGTTATCGACGAGCTCGCTGATCTATGTGGTGTTGGTGAAGAAGTTAGAAAAATCACTCACCGGGCGATGAACGGTGAAATCGACTTTGATGAATCGTTGCGCTTAAGAGTTTCAAAATTAAAAGGCCTCGATACGGCCCGCATGCAAGACGTACTAGAAAAACTTCCACTTACTCAAGGAGTTGAAGAATTTATTAAAACGATTAAATCTTTGGGTTATAAAGTTGCTCTGATTTCTGGGGGATTTACTTTTTTTGCCGATGCCCTAAAAATTAAACTTGGTCTTGATTACTCTTTTGCCAACGAATTAGAAATTGAAGACGGTAAATTAACAGGACACGTGACGGGAACAATCGTCAATGCCAACCAAAAGGCCATATTAGTTAAATTGATTGCTCAACAAGAAAATATTTCTTTGGAGCAAGTCGTGGCCATTGGCGATGGGGCCAATGATCTTCCGATGCTTGCGACCGCGGGCCTTGGTATTGCTTTTCATGCAAAAGATGTCGTCAGAAAAGAGGCGCAACAACATTTAAGTCACGGACCAATGACTTCAATTTTGTATTTTTTAGGAATTCCAGGTCCAACATAAAACCCAAAGGATAACAATGCTAAGAGAAGTACTTCAAAGTAAAATACACAAGGCCACAATCACTGAAGCTGATATTTCTTATATCGGCAGCATAACTATTGATTGTGATTTGCTTGAAAGAATTGATTTATGGCCTGGACAAAAAGTTGTGGTTGTCAGCAACACAACGGGCCATCGCTTAGAAACTTATGTGATCTCAGGCCAGAGAGGCTCTGGAATGATTTGTATGAACGGAGCTGCCGCTCATTTAATCAAAAAAGGCGATGAAGTTATTATCTTCAGTTACGCTTTAAGTGACAGACAAATCCAAGCAAAATGCATTTTAGTCGATGCCCATAATAAGTATATTCAGGATTTATAAAAAAATGTGGTTTGAGAAAAAAATAACATTAAAATTAGATGCTCATACGACTCAATTTCCTATTGAGATTCTCAATATGTGGGAGCTTACTCACTTAGAAATAATTGGAGGAAACTTCACTTATTTCCCAGAAGATATAAGCATATTAAAAAATCTAAAACACTTAAGTCTTGTTAGTACTAAAATATCTATCTTACCCAAAGAAATTTTTGAACTTCCAAAACTCACCTATCTTAATTTAAAAAATAATCGCTTAAGTTCTTTGCCTCATCTAACTCAAAAAACTAAATTGAAAACTTTAATTCTAGGGCGAAATTATTTTACTTCCATAGAAGCAACACTTCCTTATATGTCCGAAGTGATGACTCTAGACTTAGGCCATAACTTAATTAATTCTTTTCCGGCCACAATTTTTGATTTAAAAAATTTGCAGAGACTAAATTTTGATTCAAATAAATTGCGATCAGTTCCTGAATTTCTAAAAGACATGCATTCACTAAATCATCTTTCATTAGATAATAATCTTTTTTCTAATGACGAAAAAAATAGAATTGAACGCGAATTTAAAATTAACTTAACGACTATACACGAATTCTAGCATTGGCCTTTCTTAAACGATCGGTCAGTGTATGTAAAAGGGCCCCAAACCACTTAGGCATGGTCTCTAAAGTATGCTCTAGCTTATCTAATGGTATCACGACCAAAACACTATCCGACATGGCCTTAACAGAGGCAGACCGAGGTTGTTTGTCTAGAAAAGACATTTCACCAACTAACTCTCCTGCAATGATTGTCCCGATCTGATGCTCTTGATCACCTTTTCTTTTAAAAATGGCCAAGGTACCCGATTGCAAATAATACATTTCGGTACTTTCTTCCCCTTCACGTACTAAGTATTCATTAGGCATTAATCTTATTGATTCAGACATGTCCACCATCCATTAAGTTTAAAAGATGGTTTTATATTAACATAAGAGGTAGTGACTACAAGCCAATATTTAGATCCAGACCAAAATCATTTCCTAATTAAATTATAAATTTTTCGTACTAAGCAGTTTTATCCCATTTAAGTTTCAATTTTTTTTTTGATTCAGCACAATCTTTTAAGTAAAGATTGATGAGAGTTTGATAAGGGATTTCAACTTTATCTGAAAGTGATTTGAAATATTCAACAACCTGTGAATCTAATTTTATAGTTACTTGTTGCTTTAATTTTTTAAGGTAGTTTGGTCTTACTTCCTTCATTTTGGAAAAATCATAATTTTTCTTCATACTATTCTCCTTCAAAGAAATTCTTCTCTTGTTTCGTAGCTTTTCTTGCAGAAATAATTCGAATAACTTCATCATCTTCTTTATAACAATGAATTACTGTTAAAATTCGATTATGTGAGCTGTATCCAATTGCAATGAGTCTTTCTTCATCCATCGTTGAATTAATATCATCAACGAAAACCCTAATTTGCTAAGTGGAAAATATTGTTGAGGCTTCTTCAAACGAAACACTATGTTTTTTTAGATTTGATTTTGCTTTATTTGAGTCCCAATTGAACTTAATCATAAGTAATTATACTATAATTACTATATTTAAGGAAAGCTTATTAGGCTTTCTTTAACTATCTGAATTTAAATAATGTTAATCATCCTTTACGACTAGATATTGCTGAGTATGGGATTGTTATAAATTGACCAAAGACAGACTGAAGTGGTCGAGTTCCAAACCGAGGGGCGATTCACAACCAAAATTAAAATCACAAAAATTAAAAGTTAATAACTAATCTCTCCCTAATTCAAAAAAATCTAGATTCAAAGCACACAACTTCTCTTCCTTCGAAGGCTGTACGATACTCCAAACCTGTTGGATATTTTCCAAGAGCTGTTCTCTAATCTTTACAAAATCTTTTTCAGACAAAGTATAAACAGATGAAAAATGTAGATTCTCTTTTTTAGGACTAATAATATCGTTCATCGCACTTAATCGCCAATTGTGATGATGTTGAACAATAAAAGGTGAATCCCCTTTTAAAAAAACTTTTGTCATCCCTGTCTCGTAACCAGCATTCGTGTTGGTTACGAGCCCACATGACTCTAGGAACTCAATCGCTTCATTTACGGTGACCATTTCGAGTCCTAAATATGAACTAATTGATTCTTTCGATTTTTTTCCAGGAATCGTTACTAGAACATGAATGGCAGCGTAATACCAACGCGAGTAATATTTTGCTTGAGTGACGACATCGAGTTCTTCTTTTCCTTTGATACG
>JAURXW010000173.1 GCA_030654205.1 Bacteriovorax sp. | reverse complement strand
CCAAATTATAGATCGCACGCAATTTGGGGTGGATTATTTTGTCTTCTTCTAAGGTGTTGGCCACTTGTAAAATTCGCTCTAATCGACCGATGAAAAGTAGGCAATGATCGTTAAGAGTCTCTGGGAGATGGCCTTCCAATTTTTTAAAATCATGAAGAATTGTCATCAAAACTTTTGAATGACTCTCAAACATATACTGAGCAATTAAAAAATAAAATTCTGCGACACCTTTTTCTGCATGATGCTCGAGGTGATCAATTGCAAATTGGAGATTGTGATAAACACTTTGCGGGTCGTAGAGGTCAAAACCTTTTTGGGCCTTCATGAGAGAGGCGATGCCGTGGTAGTAATCATTGGATGGCGAAGAGTGCTTTTTGTCCTTAGTTTTTCCTTTGGGGTTTTCTACTATATTTTTTTGAATAGGATTATTGAAACAATCTGTAATGCTAATAACATTATCGCGATAGATTTTTGGTGCAGCTCCTCCAATAAAATTTGAAACTCCTGCTGTTGGATTCAAAGTTACGACCGTCAAGCTTGAAGGAGTCAAATTATCCATTAAGTAATGTTCATAATGGCCTGGAGTTTTTAAAGGTTGATGTATTGGAGTGGCCATCATTTTGATGATTTCAAGATCTGTATTTTTTTTAACATTTTGTTTGGTTTTTATAAATTGCGCTATTTTTTTATTAGCAATTTCTTCTCTCATTAAATTATATTGGTGAAAGCCTGTAGGAAGCATCTCCGTTTGCTTTAATTCTTTGTTTTCAAGGTGATTACAAAAATAGAGAGCACCTATATCGGGGATAGTGAATTCATTGGCAAAAATTTCTTTGCCCATTAAATCAACGGCCAAAACATCACCATTTTTAAAAGACATATAGAGACACCACGTGGTGATACTAGGATGACTCCGTAAATATTCAAGTACCGATTTTTTATCATTGGCATTTTTTATCAAATCAAAAATAAGTTCAAAAATAGAAAGGCCATCAATATTGCAAACATTGGTAAATTTCTGATGAAGCGCCAAAGTCATTCCGTCTTCAGTCATTAAAGTTATCGAAGGATAGGGAATACCTGCGCTACTAAATCCCAGAGTTTTTGGCATTCCTTTAAGGTCATATAAAATGGCCCGTTCATACAAATCATAAGATCCTTGAAGTGGAAAATCTAATATCCGTCCGTGAACGACTTCACTTTTTTCATTGCGCATAAAAAAACTCGAACAACCCAGATTTCCTTTAATAAAACCTGGGGCCCATTTAGTCATGCAACTTACAATTTCGGGGATCAGCATAACGTAGGCCACATCCTCAAATTTTAGTCCCAATCCGTCAGCGTAACTTCTTAGGTGAGTATATCGATCGGATTTTTTTTGATTAGAGTTCTTCAATACTAGTTTGGCCACTTCCTCAATTGCCTTGTTAACCGGCTTCCAAGGTGTACTAAGCATTAATTTTACGTCGCGATGGACTTCTTTTGCCCTTTCTCGATCAAGGAGACCAAGTTGGTAAAAATTTTCTTCAGCGTCGCCGATAAGAGTAAGGAGATCCATAAACCTGTATGTCCTATGAGGAATGTGTATGTTTAATATTATAAATGGTTTTAACAGCACTAGCAATCAGTGGCTTAATATCGCAATGCTTTTGGCCGCAGTGTTCAGGGTTTATTTAGAAATTATAAAATTTGATTTTTCGGTTTTGCCGCTTACCAAGGGAATGTTTAAAGATCCAGAACAGGCATCTAAGTTTCATAAAAATGGTCTGTATCTCTGCTTAGGCTATATTGTTTTATCGGCCCCATTTACATTGTTTTCTTGAATTAATTGCTCAAACTCTTCTTGATAAAGTCCATCATACATCTCGATTAGATCGAGATAGGCTTTTTGCTTTTCAAAAAATTCTGGAGCATCTAAAACATCGTTCTTGAAGCGCTTTCGGATATAGATTTTGATCATAATTTTTTTAGCAGGGTTTTGGTAGCCACCTTCTTTTCGCTTTCTCGTTAAAAGATTATCGAGCTGATAAATCTTATTTAAGAATTGTGAGTTCTGCTTTCTCTTTAATTGGAAAATATCTTGTTCTTTAATAGTGTTCCAAATGACCCAAGGATCGATGTCCTCTCTTAATATTTTTGCAAGCGTGAGATAAATCGCAGGATCCGATTCAAAGTTATCACCCATCAAAATCAATTCATCTGGGATACCTGTCATTAGCAAAATATCTAAAAGATGATTGAGTTTATAGAGACCTTGGAATTTTAAATCTTTGGTCGTGAGTTCTCCTTCTAAAAATGAGAAAAAATGGCGATAGTCTTTTAAAAAGATACCTGCCGAAAAGATATTATTTTTATAAAGCCAGTCCCGCATCGAGTCTTCGTAAAAATGGGGTGAAGCCGACAGGATAAATGGATGATGGCCCATTCTAATATAGCGATGAAGTATATTTACGCTTGAGGTGACAGTTGGATTTTCGGCCATTGGACGTGTAAGAGATCGATAAACTTCTTTAGTGGTCGAGTACTTGGTATCGACTAATGTTTTATCAAAGTCACAAATAATTATTTTTTTAGGTGAGAAAATTCGCAACGGAATATAAGTGCCCAGATGCAAGTCCAATCCAGGCCGTTTTTTTACTTCATAAAGCTGAAGAATTTCTATTTGCTCGCGTTCCTGAGTTTTGGGAATTTTAAAATTAAAATTTCCAAAAGAATCAGACTCAAAAGATTTCTTATAAATCTCTCTTTGATCTTTTGTGACACCAACGATTTTCATTGTGAATTGATAGGCGTTTAAAAGTCTTAAGGCCTGGATTGGAAATTTGGGAGTAGGTAGATCCAAATCGAGATTTTGAGCAATCAGATTTTCCTTTAAAGTAATGGATGCCTTGATATTTATCGAGTCATCAGTCACTATGGCCAAAAAATGAACGAGATGTGGTCTTTTCATAATAAGGAAATTGATCTTATAATAGATTAATAGTTCACTTATATATTATATCAAGAAGATGATCAAAAGGACAGTATGGTTACAGTAAACACAGTTTTTATCGAACATTTGGGAGAAGTTGATGCCTATTTAGGTATGGGGATCAAAATCGTCGCGGGCCTGGTGTTGGGAAGTCTCGTTGGTTATGACCGAGAACAAAAAATGAAAAACGCGGGTATTAAAACCAATGTTTTGATTTGCCTGGGAGCAACTTTATATACTTCAATTTCTATGTTGGGTCATGGATCTGGTGTGGATTACGATTCGGCCAGGATTCCGGCCCAGATTGTTTCTGGGATAGGATTTTTGGGTGCTGGGGCCATTATGCAGGACCGTGGAAATATAATAGGACTTACAACTGCTGCGACGATCTGGGTAGTAGCGGCCATTGGTATGACTGTCGGTTATGGATTTCCCATTATGGCCACCATTTTTACTCTGACGATTCTTTCGGTTTTAAGACTTTTGGGGCCAATTTACCAAGGTTTTGAGTCGACAAAAAATCACCGCTATTATCATATAGAAATTTTATCTAATGCTGATATTAAAAATTATGTAAAAGAAATTGTTTTTAACATAACTGATCGTATTGATGAATTGCATGAAGAAATCCTTGATAAAGAAAAAAATACCAGACATATAGATTTTTATGTTTATTTACACCCTAAAAAAATGAGAATTATGGGGGATCAACTCCGCGATATCGTCCAAGTTGAAAAAATTCACTATCATCAAATTGAAAGCAAATCGATTAATAAAGGTGGAAGTACCACACTCGCTGACGACTAAAGTTTTTGAATTTTGAAAGTGAGTATTCCATTTTCATATTTTTGGACAACTTGCTTAGAATTTAAAATATCTTTGCTTGGAAAATCTTTACTAAAGAGCTCATTTCTGGTGGATTTATTTGAACTTCCATCAGCATCCTCGACGGTATCACTAAATTTACGTGTTAAATTTAATTTAACACCACGCCCGCTAACTGATAAATGGACATTTTCTTTTTCATGTTCAGGGACTGCAAGCGAGACATAAAATTCTTTTTCATTCTCATTTAATGTTGGATTTAAAAGTTCAACCTTGTAAAATTGGTCGTTGCCTTTGCTGGCAATGATTCTTTTTTTACTCGAAGAGTCTATGGCCGCCTTTTTCATATCGGCTTCAAAGTGACTTTTTAATTCATGGAGTATTGAATCGTGCTCTTTTACCATATTTGCATAGCGGACTTTAAAATCATTTTGCTTTTGAAGTATTACATCTTTTTGATGATTATCTAAATAATTAAGTTCAGCAGTTTGGGTTTTCATTTTTTCTTGTTCGACCCTTTTATTTTGCTCATTATTTTTATCCATTATTTTCTTTAAGTCAGATCTTTGTAGCTTAAGCTCTGCTTCATGAATACTCTGATCATTACCTAAGGTCGCACGAAAATCTCTCTCAGCAGCGATACCTTTTTGATTAAAATCCTGTGACAAGTGATCAATTTTAGTTTTAGCTAAATTCTGAGCATGGTTTTGCTCATTTCGAGAGCCTTCAACAATTGTTTTTAAATTATTTTGTGTCTGATCTTGAATTGATACTTCATTATTATGAGCAGTTTGAAACTGATCTTTTATATTGTTTTGGTACTGATCCCTAAAGCTTTCCATTTTTTGGGCTTGATCACTTTTTAATGCCATCTCTTCTTTTGTGATTTCTTTTTGTGTTTTTAATAAGTTTTGATTGTAGCTCAGTAATTTTTCTTCGTAATCTTTTGAAGCTCCTACTAAGAGCTGATCATTTCTTGCGAGAGTATTTACATATCGATCTTCACCATTAACTTTTGTCGCATCAACTTTTTTATCATAAAATTCTTTAACTTTATCAATTTCAACTTCTTTTTGGCACCTTGATGCAATAAGCACCACTACAATTGCAAATAAAATATGGATGAATTTAT
>JAURXW010000162.1 GCA_030654205.1 Bacteriovorax sp. | reverse complement strand
ATGTACATAGACTCACCACCAATGACAAACGATGGTCTGATAATGACAGGGAAGCCAATTTCAGTAATGGCATTTATTAGATTCTTTTTCCCACTTATCTCTTTAGAGTGGGTGTGTGAAAGTAGCGTCTCATGCGTGAGTTCGCTGAATTGTTTTCTGTTTTCCGTCATTTCCAAAATTTTCCAAGTTGGTCCTAGGAAATTTATCTTGAAAAAATCTTGCCTGAAACTTTTTTCAAGATTTTCCCGCAATTGAATTCCAGTTTGTCCACTAAATGAAGCTATCACTCCAAATGGTTTTTCATTTATAAGAATATCAAAAAGATCTTCGGAGTATAAAGCAGAAAGATAAAGTCGATTAGAGCTATCGTAATCTGTAGAGACCGTTTCAGGGTTGGAGTTAATCATGATGGAGAGTATCTTTTTTTCTTTTAATCTCTCGCATGACTTTACACATGAATAATCAAATTCTATGCCCTGGCCAATGCGATTAGGTCCTGATCCAAAAATTGCAACCGATTTACCTTGAAGGCTTAATGAATGCGCTTCGTTTTCTACTGAATATGTTGAATAGAAATAAGGTGTTTCTGCAACAAATTCACCAGAGCATGTGTCTACAGCTTTATAGACAGGAAAGATTTTATGCAAAAAACGGTATTCTAAAATTTCTTTTTGAGATTTATTTGATAAAAGAGCGATATGTTTGTCCGAGAAACCTATGCTTTTAATGTTTGAAATATTTTCTGGATTTTCAAAGATTAATTTATCATTTTTTATCTTTTTTTCTTGAACAACGAACAACTCCATTTGCTCAATAAACCATTTAGTTATTTTAGAGTAAGAGCAAATTTCACTCACACTCATGCCGGTCCGAAGGGCCTCTAGTACAGTCAGTAGGGATAATTCACGGGCCGATTGTAACCTAGATTTAATATAATCTAAATCCATATCAACCGGTGTTGTTTTTAATTGCGCCAAACTTGGAATTTCTAATCCCATTTCAAGCGATCTTAGTGCTTTAAAAAAAGCTTCATTAAAACTTCCACCTAGGGCGAGAACTTCTCCCACAGAGCGCATTTGCGGACCCAAGGTAGTGGATGAACTTGGGAATTTACTAAAAGGAAAAATTGGAATTTTTAAAGCAACATAATCTAGTGTTGGTTCAAAAGTAACAGAAGAAGCTTTGGTAATATCATTTAAAATTTCTTTTAGAGTATAGCCTATTGAAAGGAGTGCAGAAATTTTGGCGATGGGGTAACCGGTGGCCTTTGAAGCCAGGGCACTTGAGCGTGAGACTCTTGGATTCATTTCAATAACAGTGATGTCATCTTCGTCAAATTCATTAATTGCAAATTGTACGTTGGCCCCTCCAGCGACGACACCCATATGTTTGGCTATCGTTAAAGTCATATTGCGTAGCTTTTGCATACAACGATCACTGATTGTCATGGCCGGAGCAACTGTAATTGAATCGCCGGTGTGTATTCCACATGGGTCAACATTTTCAATTGAACATACGATAACTCCGTTGCGTTCACAGTCAACCATGACTTCTAACTCTATTTCTTTTTGACCAACGAGAGATTTTTCCATGGTGACAGGAAACTTTATATCTGAAGTAAAAACTTCTTTGAGCTCTTCAGTATTATAAACGAGCGCAGCACCTTTTCCCCCAAGAGCAAAATCTCGTCTTATAATTAGAGGGAACTGAACTTCTTTTTGGGCCATAAAAAGCGCTTCTTGTTCACTTTTGGCCGTAAAACGTTTTCCAGCTTGGTAGCCCAATTTATCTAGTTCCATTGCAAAGAGAGCACGGTCTTCGGTTTTTTTGATAGTATCAACATTGGCACCCAGTAGTGCCACATTGTTATTTTTTAAAAAGTTCTCTTCTTCTAATTCAACACATAGATTAAGGGCCGTTTGGCCTCCCATAGTAGATAAAACAGCATCGACTTTTTCTTTGAGAATAATTTTTTTTATTGTCTCTTTAGTGATTGGTTCAATATATGTACGAGAACACATTTCCGGGTCAGTCATAATAGTTGCGGGATTAGAATTGAGTAAGACTACATCAATGCCTTCTTCCTTTAGTGCTTTGAGTGCCTGGGTTCCCGAATAATCAAACTCACTAGCTTGTCCAATTTTTATGGGGCCAGAACCAATTAGTAGAATGCGTTTATAAGGTGTTTCCTTTTTAAGTCTTTTAGTTAATTTGTTGAATTTAAAAAGTTTTTTTGAATCAATTTTCTCTATTATTTTTCCATCCAAGTAATCTTTTATTTCAGTAAAAAAAAGATGGGCATCATGAGGTCCGGGGTTTGCCTCTGGGTGAAATTGTACAGCCTTCATAAAGTGATCAGTTGTGGCGATAGATTCAATCGAGTCATCAAAAAGCGAAGTGTGATGAATATAGAGTTCACGATCAAGCAGGTTATTATTCTTTTTCTGGTTGAAGGAATTTGTCTCTAGAGCATAGCCGTGATTTTGAGAAGTAATACTAATTTTATTATTTGTATGGTCAATCACCGGATGGTTAGTGCCTCGTTGTCCAAATGGAAGTTTTTCTACTTCAATTTCAAGTGCCCGGGCGATTAATTGTATGCCCAAGCAAATGGCCCGCATAGGGATTTTAGATTGTAGTAATGTTTTTACAACAGAAATTTCATGATGATAAGCACGAGGATCACCTGGGCCATTAGAAAGAAAAATTAAACGAGGGTTTAAGGCGAGAACTTCTTTTGCCGAAATTGTATTTGAGCAAGAAACAAGTGGAAATCCTAAAGAAAGAAGCTGATCAATAATGGCCTGTTTGATTCCATAATTGATGACAACTATAGGGTGAGCTCCAAGACAGTGTATGATTGTTTCTTTTTGGGATACGAGGGATAGTTCGTTGGTTATAAGTTTAGCTGCAGCAAACTCTGCAATAGTTGGTGGATTGGGTCTAAAAGTTAATACTGATTTATGGGTAGTGGCTTTTTTAGAGGTTAAGTATTTTACTAAAGACCTAGTGTCTACACCTGAAAATAAGGGAATATTTAATTTTTTTAAGCATTCATTGTGTGAAAAATTTCGAGCAATAATGGAAGTTGCAAAACTTTTATTTGCTTGGGAAACATCATGCTTGGGATTTCCTTCGTAGTTGCCAATATGAGCACTGGTGAAAATAATATGCTGACCTAAAAATGAAGGATCAGTAATTGTTTCTTGATAACCACTCATACCAGTTGTAAAAGCTGATTCTCCCCAAATTCCTGAAATTAATTCAGCATCATCGGGCCCTCGGTTTACATGACCTCTAAATTTTGTACCATCCTCGAAATGAAGGTAGGCAATAGACTTTTTAAGAGACTGATTAAAATTCTTCTCCATGTACATTCCCAATATTTTTATCATTATTTACGAGCATTGATTGAATGATCGCCATTCTCATAGGAATGGAATTTTGAACTTGCAGATAACCTTTGTACAAAGAAGATTTTAATAGAGCTAAGTCAATTTCAACTCCGATATTGGCCGGACCGGGATGAAGAACAGGAACAAGTTTGTTTATTTTTTTTAGCAATTCTAAACTCACACCATATTGAGTGTGATAAATTTTATCGTCACTTAAAATTTCATTAGAATCGGACACGAGATGTCTTTCTTTTTGAATGCGCAATAAATAAATAAAATCGGATTTAAGAATGGTCTCATCTCGATTTGTTGAAATTTGAACGCCGGGAGGAAGCGTTGAAGCGTCTGGAAGAAAACTTGTTGGTCCACAGAGAATAATTTTCATTCCAAACATTGGAAGCAGATTTATTAACGAATGGCAAACTCGCGAGTGAATATTATCCCCAAGTATTGCAATGGTCTTACCTTCTAAGTCTAAGGAGAGCTCAAGGAGAGTGAATAGATCGAGAAGCGCTTGAGTAGGGTGTTCGTTGATTCCATCACCGCCATTGATAATTTTAATTGGAGGGGAATTTTTAAACTGATTAAGTTGATGAGAAATACTTGACCTAAATATACAAAGATTTACACCTTGATTAAATAATGTCAAAAAAGTTTCTTCCAGATTTTCGCCCTTTTTAAGACTTGAAGTTTCGGCATTAAAATCAATATACATTGCACCAATCTTTTGAATGGCAATGGCAAATGAATGTTTGGTTCTTGTAGAGTTTTCTAAAAAAGAAGTAGCAATAATAGGCCGGCGGTAAGTAAATAAATGAGATTCACTTTCTCTGTGCTTGAATTTGTTTGAAAGAGAGAGAAGTCCGTCGATCTGAATTTTATTGAGATCGGAGATACTTTCAAGTAATGAAGGAAATGAATTCATTTTCTTCCTTGATAAGCCTTGCTATTATATGTGCGAAGCTTAGTTTTTGGTTTCTAATAGTCTAGTTATGGTGAAACCGTTTGAAAAGAATTAAATATTAAAATTTAGCAGTTAAAAATATGAAAAATATTGACTATAGTAATCAAATTCAAAAAGAGGCCATCTTAAATGAATGTAAAGGCAATCTTTTTGAATTTTTAGTCGCTCAAGGCCTGGCATCAAAATCATTGTTAGAAGATCACTTTCTTTTTAATCTCCCAAGCGAATTTAAATCTAAATTAGGCAGCTATGAAGAACTAATGCGCGAAAATGAGCCTAAGCTGCTAGTTGAATTGCCTGAACTAGCACGATCAACAGTTGCCTATATTTGGGAAAACTTAAAACTGGATCAATATAAGTTTATCCAATGGAAGGTAATTGGCAAAATTGTCGCCACGAATGATAATGAATATTGGAATGAAACTGACATAGTCGGAACTTATAAAACTAGTGATAGTATAGAAAAACACCTCCCTTTAAGCCTTAAGCTTTCTAAGGATCATAGTTTTACAAATACTAAAAGTGCGGGAGTCAAAAGTTTTGTTGCAAAATATTTTACTAATTTTGGAGCTTTAAGTACCGATTTGCAAAAAGAACTTAATAACGAAGTTGATGAATCTTTTTTAATGATGGGACATCGCCTATATTCTTTAATCGATCAAGAATTTAAAGGCACATTCGATTCACAATGGAGTGATGGACAAACAGAACTTCCAGGAGAGCTCCCTGAAGATATGAAAAAAATTGTCCATGAAAATTACCATCGTGTTGCTTTGAAATTATCAGGAATTTTGGAAGAATTGAAAAAGTTAAATTCTGGCTTGTTCTTGAATTCTCTGGCCGCACTTTGTGGATTTAGTCATAAAGAAATTATTCAGGTAAGCTGCTTTCACCACGATTATAAATTGAAAGGTATTACTGTTAAAAAGTTTGATGATTTGTTTTCAGTGGAGCTAAGAGATTGTGAGTTATTGCCAATCAAGGACCTTGCAAGTTCAATTGATGTTTCCCTTGGAAATGTATTTCTCCAAATTAGAGTTAAACCAATGAATAAATTTACAACTGCCGCTTATAAAATTAATTGTTCGATAAAGGTTAAAGCATGAAAAGAGCTCTTTTCTTAGATCGTGATGGGATTCTTAATATCGATAAGGCCTACGTCTGTCGTTTTGAAGATATTGAATGGGTTCCAGGTATTTTTGATTTAATTCAATTTGCCAATGCCAATCATTTATTAGTTATCGTCCTTACTAATCAATCAGGTGTTGCTCAAGGTATGTATACTGAAGCTGACGTAATCAAGTTGCATGATGAAATGAAGAGTTTTTTGAAATTAAAAAACTTACATGTAGACGATTGGTTTTATTGTACGGAATACGACAGCGAAAGAAGAAAACCCAGACCAGGCATGATGATCGAGGCCCAGCAAAAATATAATATAGATTTGTCCAAATCTTTTATGGTTGGAGATAAAGCAACTGATATTCTTAATATTAAGGGCCCTCAAACATTTTTACTCAAGGGAAATTATTCATTGGATGTGGTCGAACAAAACAAGTCTGCAGAAATTTTTAATTCATTGGAAGATGTTCTTTCTAGAATAAAAAAAGAATTTAATTAAGATTAATATTTTTTAAGTTGTTCTTTTAAGGCCTTCGCAATTTCTGGTGCCAAAGGTGAAAAACGAAATTCGTAGTTATTAATCCCATTGGCAATCTGCCTAAAGTGGTCCTCTTGATACGAAATATTTCCTTTAGTATCTATAGTGAAATTATCAAATTTTACACTTATTTTCCAGTTGGCATCACTTAAATTTGGTTTAAAGGTATATTGTCCATGACAAACATGGCTTCCCGTATCCCAATATTCTCGTGAGTAAGCAGAGGTCGCCTCATTTATTATATCAATATTTATATTTTGAACCACATGATTGGCCATTGATATTTTTGTCTTAGGGTCTATCTGCTGATCCCAGGCCATGCATTTACATGAATAAGAACATATTTTATCTATTCCTCCTGTTGTTTTGTTTGTTTCCTCAAAACCTGGTGCCTTGGCGTTACATTGACAGAGAAATTCATCCAGCGCCCAAGAAGATTGAGTCATACTTGCAATTAACAGTAAGGTCAGCGACACTATTTTCATAAATACTCCGTAAGGTTCATTCTAATCGAAGCTCGAATCAATAGGTATATGTGTAAAAAAATGTAACACTTCAAAAATCAAGATTGTCTAATGTTTATACACTCTCTTACAATTTAAAATTTAAGACCTTAAGTTTCAAAGAATTGGCATTCTTTTTTTGGCCACTAAATTGCTTTGTTTGTTGTATGAAATTAATTATTTTTCTTTGTTTTTATTTATTAGCACTTCCTTGCTTTGCCATATTTAAAGGTGAAAAAGTTGAGCCGCATAGTTTCACTAACTTTGTAGGCATAAGTACAAGCCTTGGTGATTGTGGGGCGATATTTATTAGCGAGGCAGTCTTGATGACTGCCGCTCATTGTGTAACTAAAACGACTAAAGTTATCCATGACCGAAGTATCAGAATAGCTCTGCTAAATCGAAATGACGATCATAGTGCTGACGTGAAAAAAATTGTTAAGCAAGTTAGTTTTGATATGGACAAAGATGGAACTTTTTTATCTGACAAATCACGTTTTGATGTGGCCTTAATTTTTTTGAAAAAAAACTTAGCGACAAGTCTTGGAGCTGAAATATTTTCATTAGATGATATTGTTGATACAAATTCTACTATTTTGGACAGTGAACTTTCAATCGTGGCCTTTGGTGATGATGAAATCCAAAAAGATTTATTAAAGCTTCGAACTCAGACATATTTTATTGGATTAACTGAAAATATGGCGATTAAAGTTAATAATAAATCATTGGACTCATCTCTTTGCCCTGGTGATAGTGGTGGTATTCTATTTTATGAAGATCACGGTCCTATTAAAGTTTTGGGTATCTTGTCAGCGGTGACTAAATATTGTGGTATTCAAAATCAAGTTAGTTATGTGACTCCATTATTTCAAAATCTGGAATGGATTAAATCTGCCATTAATGAGGATAAATAATGAGAATTAAGATTATATTTTTTTTCTTATTTACTCAGTCTGTTCTGGCAAATGATCTGCCAATCCATTTATCACGTTCACTTTCAAATACACTTTCAAGTTCAGAGAAAACGACCATTCTAGTGACTGTTCTTGATGAAGTTGCAAAGTTATTACCTACAAAACTCAAATTGGGTCTTCCAAAAAATATCGAAATTACTGCAGATCAATTATCAGGAGATGAATCAATACCACTGGATATTTGTTCACCGAAGACTCAAACAGTTGATAAAAACAAGCAAGATCGTCCATTTGTTTATGGTGAATATAATTCTCATAAAAATTTATTAGTCTTAAATTCCGCCGTTATCAAAGAGCTACTCAAGGGACGTCAAAATTCATTAAATATAAATTGTCAGCATAAAAACTTATACGATCAGTCCATTTCTACTCTCGTGCATGAACTAGTACATGCATATGATTTTAATAATCATAATCCTTCAAGTCAGATTGATTTTATACGGCGTGCTGGTTTTAAAAAAGGTCTTTTAAAAACTAAGACTAAAAATAGTGAAGCGATGAGATTGGCCGATCCATATGAGTTGGCCAATATTGCCGAGGCCTATGCTGTTAATTTAGAATATTTCACAATGGATCCGGAATATGCTTGCCGAAGACCTGCGATGTTTGAGTATTTTAAAAAATCTTTTGAAATAGATCCTTATCCTAGTCGGGACTGTCAATTAAATACTACTGTTATGATGTCAACTCCTGTTGGATTCTATCCAACCAAATTGGATATTGCTCGAGTCTACCGTATTGATTATTTACTGGCCTCTGCTGGCAAAGATCTCTCGTCTGGGTTTGGGCATTCAATGTTTAGAGTTGTTATGTGTGCGCCTGAGCGTTTTGATCCACTCACCAAAAAAATAATTGCGGCCACTCCATATGGCCCGAAATGTTTAGAAGATAAATTCTTTCATTTAGTTATTAGCTACCGGGCCAACATAGAAGATGCCACTCTTAATTATTTGAAAGGTTTTTTTGGAGGCTATCCCTCAAAGCTATTTATTCTGAGCTTTGGCGATGTATTAGATGAATATAACCGAGACGAACTTCGCGATGTTATCTCTTATCCACTGGCCTTATCTTCTAGAGATAAAACAGATTTTATTAATAAAGTTTTAGAAGAACATTGGAATTATCGTGGCTCCTATAAGTTTATTACAAATAATTGTGCGGTTGAATCTTTTGATTTATTACAAAGTGCTATTGAGAGCTCAAAGTTTGAAAATACTTTTTCAGTATCACCAAATGGGGTTTTAGATGATTTAGATCATCTTGAGTTTCTTTCATTGAAGACTGGAACTCAAGAATTTTTTAAGGCCCAAACTACTGAGTTAATTTCAGCATTAAGCATTGCGTATGATTATAAGTCATCTGAAGTTTTTAAAAACAAAACTGCACTTTTGAAATTTGTGGCCAATAGTCGTTTGGTAGATCGATTGGAAAGTTATATCAAGTTTTCGCAAGAAAATATAAAATCAGAGGACTTCCATGCTGAAATTTCTACTCTTAAGGGAAGATTAGTTAAATCTTCTTCCTATTCCGTATTAGAACAGCAAATACTTAGAGCTAAAACTGCTGAATTTCGCAAAAAAGCCGCTGATTTTTTTACAAATTCAAAAGATGAAAGAATAAAAAAAATATTGTCAGATAGTAACTTGGCAATGAAGCAGAGTCTTTCAGATTTTGCAATATCAGGTTACGGTGTTCCGCTCACTAGCGAATTACTAATCAATTTGCATGATATTAATTCTAAAATAGAGAGATCTTCTGAAGTTTTGATTAATATTCAAAATGTGCTGGCCGAGATTATGCCGACAGAAATTAAATTATTAAACGGAATTACTAATAATATTAATATTTTTAATAAATCTACACTAGGTATTCGAAAAAAATATCGCCAAAGACTTGAAATTTATATTCAACAAGTTCTGGTTAATCTCTCAAACGAGGATACTGGAAGAGAGCTTTTGCAGCTGGCCCTTAGTAATAATGAAAGTTTATCAAGAGTAAGAGAACTTTTGGACAAGAAAATTGTTAGTGAAAATGAAATCTTAGATATTAAGTTAAGAAAGCTGGTTGCAGAAATTCTCAACTAAACTGGTCCCAAAACATCACCATTTTGTATTCAATTTATACCAAAATCTAACAAGTATACTCAAAGTGTCGACTTCAAATTAATCGAGTGCTAAACCAAAATGTAGGAGCTACTCAATTAAGAGAAAGGGAGATACGTTGATGAATTTTAAAACACTTTTGCAGGTTTATACCCTTATCATTATTTCGGGCCTTGTTGGCTGTAGTGGTGGCGGAGGGGGAGGTATTTCATCTCCATCTGGTTCTTCAGCGGGAAGCTCGTCTTCAGGCAGTGGAAGCAGTAGTGAGAGTGGGAGTGGTAGCGCTTCTACTTATGGAGCTTATTCATCTCCTAATATTCTTGCCACAGAATTTGTCTCTGCACTTAATTCAACAGATGGAACCTATTCAAGTGCTGTCACTCTTTTTACTAACGAAACTCTTAGATCAGAAAAAGCAGGCCAGGAAAAATGGTTTGTTATCTGGGATGCCAAGTATAGCGAGTACAAAGCTGTTAGCTTAAATTATGTCCGTTCTATTCAATATTACGATTATTATTCAAGCAATAAAGCGGTTGCATCAGAGTTTAGATCAATCGAGCGGGGCGAAATTTTATCAGGGCGATATAATGGAGACATATATGGAAATGATTACGAAGTTGTCGATTATCATACTTCTTCTGGCTACTACGAAGGAAGAAATTCGGGTTATCTATATGAAGACGAAGTTGGCACGACAGATGTTAGTCTCATGGCCCTCGAAAAAGAGCGCGTAAAGTTTTATGCTAAAGCAGCTCGAGTTTCATTTGTTTACAACGTGAGTATTGAAACTTCTATGTCGATGGTAACTCTGGGCTCTAAAATTGAAAAAATGCTTTCTCATGGCATTGGTGAATTAACTTCTGAAGACCAACTGGCATTATTAGGAGATTTAAAAAGTCTCACAGGTGTTAGTTTGGAAGAAATAGCACAAGCGGGACAAGACTCAAAAGTTAAAGCAGATGTTTTATTAAAAATAGCTAATAAAATTGGAACAAATTCCCAAAATTTAGAACAAAAGTTTTTACCTGAAATTTTTGGATTAACACTTTAAGAACTTAAATATTAGGGCCAGTTTTTCTGGTCCTAATATCTTTTTAGTCTGCTAAAACAATTTGGGCCGCTTCCAATAGCAGATCAACTGATTCATTAATTGATATTTTTGCATCTAAATCGCGAACATTTTGAATTTTACTTTCAAGGTATACACTCGCTAGTCCTGTTTGAAAGAAATCTTGAGCATCCTTTTGGAGCTTTAAAGCTTCTTTTTTGGCGTTTTGTTTTGTTGA
>JAURXW010000130.1 GCA_030654205.1 Bacteriovorax sp. | reverse complement strand
TAGGTATCATCCAAGGAGTTCAACAACTTTTATTAGATGAAGTTGATATTGCTTTGGCCGGAGGAATTTCTGAATCAACCCAAACATTTGGAATTTTTGCGGCCTTCAAGGCCCAAGGGGCCCTGGGCCACCATGAAGATCCGGCCCTCGCCACTCGCCCACTTGATATTAATAGAAATGGAATTGTTGTTTCAGAAGGTGGAGCGGTTTATGTTCTAGAGCGCTTAAGTGACGCTAAAAAAAGAAAGTCCAAAATTTATGGTGAAATTATCGGCTATCACAGCAATAGTGACGCCAGTGATTTTGTTCTTCCCAATACAGAACGCCAAATTGAATGCATGAACATGGCAATCAAAAAAGCCGGCATCGATATTAACGAAGTAGATATTGTAAGTATGCATGCCACTGGAACTCTTCAAGGTGATATCCAGGAATGTGTGGCCGTTCAAAAACTTTTTGGTGAATATCCCAATGTTCATGTCAACGCGACTAAAGGCTTTATAGGTCACGCCATGGGAGCGGCCGGAGCTTTGGAATTAGCAGGAAATATTCCCTCATTTACTGACGGTTATATTCATCCATGTAAAAAGATTGAGAATCTTGATCCTCAATGCAATGTTCGCAATTTGGTCAATGGTGAAAAAATCTCACACGATGTAAAAATCATTTTAAATAATTCTTTCGGAATGCTCGGAATAAATTCAACGTTAATTGTAAAAAAGTTTAAGGAGTAGTTATGCTAACTAATGAAGAAGTAAGATCAAAAGTTTTAGATATTATCGCAGATATCGCTCTTGATGATGATGTGACAGGAATTAAAGATGAAGTTGCCCTTAGAGAACAACTCGATTTAGATTCAATGGATTTTTTAGACATTGTTATGGAATTAAAAAAACGCCATAAGATTGAAGTGCCACAAGAAGACTACACTCGACTGGCCTCTATGCAGTCATGCGTAGAATATCTTGCACCAAAGTTTAACGCTTAAAAATGGCCAAATACGACTGTGTTATTATTGGCGCCGGGATGTCAGGGCTTGCCGCTGGCATCCGGCTTTCGATGTATAATAAAAAAGTTGTGATCCTTGAAAGACACACCATCACCGGTGGACTCAATTCATATTACTCTCGCGGAAAAAGAAAATTTGATGTCGGTCTTCATGCACTTACAAACTTTGTCGATCCGACAGAAAGAGGAAGGCCATTTAATAAATTAATGAAGCAACTTCGCATTCCTTATGATGATTTTAAACTTCATCCTCAAAACTATTCTGTTATTCAATTTCCCGACAAAAAAATCAAATTTACAAATGATATAGATTTTTTAACTGAAGAAATTAGACTGAATTTTCCACATGAAATAGATGGATTTATGAGTTTATTAAACCAGATGCAGCAAGTTAATGAAGTGGATTTAAGCAACGAATTGATTATGGCCCGCGAGGTGGTCAGAAATTATTTAAAAGATGAATCTTTAATTGAAGTTTTATTTTGCCCTCTACTCATTTATGGAAGTGCTTGGGAAAATGACATGGATTTTTCTCAATTCGTGATTATGTTTAAAAGCATCTTTATCGAAGGCTTCTCCAGACCGGCCGGTGGAGTAAGAACTATTATTGATTTGTTATTAAAAAGATTTGAAGAATGTGGCGGAGAGCTGCGTTTTAAATCGGAAGTTACAAAAATAATAGCAATAGATCAAAAAATTAAAGCTGTTGAAATTAACGGCGAGCAAATTATTGAGTGTGATAATATTCTCTCTTCTATGGGGCTGCCGGAAACATTGTCTGTGCTTGAAGAAAATAACCATTCCAAAACAAAACCACTTCCACGTGTTGGAAATCTCTCTTTTACGGAAAGTATTGTAATTACCGATAAATTACCCCGTGACTTAGGCATTGATGCCACTATTATTTTTTATAATAATCGCCCAAATTATTTATACCAAAAACCATCGACACTCATAGATTCACAGAGTGCAGTGGTTTGTTTTCCCAATAATTTTTTATATGGCAATACTCCTAGTGATTACACTGAAGGAGTGATGAGAGTGACCAATATTGCCAATTACGATTTATGGAATGATCAGCTGTTATTTTCTAAAGAAAACTACAAAGATCAAAAAATAAATGTGTTTAATCAGAGCTTACAAATTTTAAAGAATGTGGGGCTTGGATCTAACGGCAAATCTTTTGAAGTTCTTTTTAAAGATGTTTTTACTCCCACCACTATTAAGCGCTATACCGGCCATTTTGGGGGAACTGTTTATGGTTCTATTGATAAATCGCGAAATGGGCAAACGGATATCAACGGTCTTTATATTTGTGGAACTGATCAAGGATTTTTAGGAATAGTAGGCTCTATGCTCTCTGGTATTTCCATGGCCAATCTTCATATTTTATCGAGTTCATTATGAAATTTAAAAATATTGTTATTGAATCATTCGCCTACGCCATTTCAGATGAAATTATGACTTCTGATATGATAGAAGAAAAACTTTCTGGGCTTTATCATAAGCTAAAACTTCCAGAAGGAAGATTGGAATTAATGACTGGAATAAAGGCCCGAAGAATTTGGCCATCTGGAACAAGGCCCAGTGATCTCTCAAGTATGGCGGCTGAAAAATTATTTTTAAAATCACAAATAAAAAAAGAAGATGTTGATCTTTTAATACATGCATCTGTATGTCGAGATTTTTTAGAGCCTGCGACGGCCTCTGTTGTTCATGCAAATTTGGGTCTCTCAAAAAAGGCGATGATTTTTGATTTATCTAATGCCTGCTTAGGTGTCATTAATGCCATCGTAGTGGCCGGTAATATGATTGAAAATGGTCAAATAAAAACGGCCTTAATTGTTTCAGGTGAAAATGGTGGACCACTTCTTGAAAATACCATTCGTGAATTATTGAATAATCCCAGCATTGATCGAAAAAATATTAAAAAATATATTGCAAACTTAACGATCGGCTCGGCCGCAACGGCCATCATGCTGACTCATAAGGACCTGGCCCCAGAGTCTCCGCGCATTTTAGGTGGAGCAGCACTGACAGATTCAAGTGCCAATCATCTTTGCCGAGGTGATGGAAACACTCATTCCTTAGTTATGGAAACTGATTCTGAAGAATTATTAAAATATGGAATTATTCTGGCCAAATCAACCTGGAATAATTTACTCGTTGAACTCGGATGGGATAATAACACGCCCGACTTAGTGCTTACTCATCAAGTAGGTACGGCCCATGAAAAACTCTCTTTAGAGTCACTAGAACTAACACATAAAAAAACTTTTAAAACTTATCCTTTTTTAGGCAATACTGGCTCAAGTGCGCTTCCTATTACTTTAATGATGGCCCACGAAGATGGTGCTATAGAAAAAGGTGATAAAATAGCAATGCTTGGAATTGGATCTGGATTAAGCTCAATCATGCTTGGAGTACAATGGTGATAACGATACCTTCGGAATTAAAAAGTGAATACCCTTTTGATTCTCATTTTTTAGCTATTCAAAATAATCAATTACACTATGTCGATGAAGGCTTTGGAGAAGTTATATTAATGCTTCATGGAAATCCAACTTGGTCATTTTTCTATCGCAATCTCGCCAAACATTTCTCTAAAGATCATCGTGTAATTGTTCCCGATCATATGGGATGTGGACTCTCTGGCCGGCCACAAGATTATGATTACACTTTAAAAAATCATATTGATAATATTTGCCAATTGGTTGAAAAATTAGATTTATCCAATATAACTTTAGTTGTTCATGATTGGGGTGGAGCTATTGGGATGGGATTGGCCACGCGCTATCCACATCTGATTAAAAAAATAGTGGTCATGAATACCGCGGCCTTTAGGTCAATCGAAATTCCTTGGCGAATTAATATTTTAAAAAATCCCTTTGGTGAATGGTTTATCCGAAAATTTAATGGCTTTGCTGGTCCCGCCACTTTTATGGCCACCACTAAAGGATTAAGCCCATTGGTAAAAAAAGGATTTACACTTCCTTATCATGATTTTGAATCAAGAATAGCTACCGCAAAATTTGTAAAAGATATTCCACTTAATGAAAACCATCCAACTTATCAGACGCTAAAAGATATAGAAGAAAAATTAATAACGATAAAAGCACCATTACTCATTTTATGGGGAGAGAAAGATTTTTGTTTCACCATGAGTTTTCAAAAACGCTGGCAAGAAATTTTTCCAAAGGCCCGCGCCGTTACCTATCCTACGGCCGGTCATTATTTAGTTGAAGATGAAAGAGCAGCAGTAATCGAAGAGATAGAAAAATTTTTAAAGGAATAATTTGTGAATATCGCCTCTCGTTTGTCTCAATTTGCTAAAAGTACGCCTGATAAAAGAGCAGTGGTCTTTCCTCGTTTTAATAAAAAAAAGCATGCCTACGATTATTCGGCGCTGACTTTTAAAGAATTGGATATTCTCTCCAATAAGTTTGCCTTACAACTCTTAAAACTGGGTTTAAAATCAGGAGATAATACACTTCTCTTTTTAAAGCCGAGTCTCGATTTTTCCGCGATGACCTTTGCTTTATTTAAACTTGGCGTTGTCCCCGTTTTTATTGATCCAGGAATGGGAATCACTAATTTACTTAAATGCATAAAAGAATCAGGTCCGGTTGGACTGATTGCTGAAAAACAGATTCATTTTTTAAAATATTTATATCCTAGTACTTTTAAAACAGTAAAAATGAATGTCACTAACGGATCTTTTTCTTGGGGTAAAATGATCAGCATTGCCAAGATGAAGCAAGAAAAAATACAAAGTATTACTCCTTCGCAATTTTCACCTGATGATACGGCCGCAATTTTATTTACTTCAGGAGGAACAGGCACTCCAAAAGGTGTGATTTACACCCATAATATGTTTGATCAACAAACCTCTATGCTACAAAATTTATATCAATTAACTAATAATGATATTGATATGCCAGGCTTTCCACTTTTTTCGCTTTTTACCATTGCCATGGGAATGACTAGTTGTATCCCCGATATGGATCCAACGAAGCCTGGAGCTTGTAATCCTAAAAAAATTGTTCAAAATATTATTGATCAAAAACCCACTTTTGTAGCAGGCTCTCCGGCCATTTGGGAACGAGTGGCCGATTATTGCCTTGAGGCCCATATAACTTTGCCCACAATTAAATATGTCGTCATGTTTGGAGCTCCTGTCTCAGTTAAACTTCACCGCAAATTTAAACCACTATTGCCCAACGGAACTACTTATACTCCTTATGGAGCAACAGAGGCCCTTCCAGTAAGTAATATCTCAGGAAGTTTTGTTTTAAAACATACTGCTCAGCTTACAGATGAAGGTTATGGCACTTGTATTGGACTGCCGGCCCCAGGAGTTGAAGTAAAAATTATAAAAATTACTGACGAAGTCATTGAGCAGTTTTCAACTGAACTGGAATCACCAAAAGCTGAAGTCGGCGAAATTATAATCAAGGCCCAAATAGCTTCAAGAGAATATTTGAATTTGCCGGATAAAACTCATGAAGCAAAAATTGCTGATACAGAAAATACTTTTTGGCACCGTATGGGGGATCTCGGATATATCGACAGTAATGGGCTCTTATGGTTTTGTGGAAGAAAAACTCATATGGTAATAACCAAAAATGATATTTTATTTCCCATTCCTTGTGAAGCCATTTTTAACAAACATCCAGCTGTTAGAAGATCGGCCTTAGTGGGTTTAGGTGTTCCTGGAAAGCAAATTCCTGCAATCGTAATCGAAAGAAAAGATGGCCAATATCTTTCAGGTAAGGCCCGTTCACTTTTTGAAAGTGAGTTACTGGCCGTATCCAAAAAATATAACCATACCAAAGACATACAAAAGATTTATCTAAGTAAATTTTTTCCTGTTGATGTTAGACATAATATCAAAATTGATCGATTAAAATTAAAAGCAGAAATAGAACATCATGAAATCAACTAAAGTTTTAATAACCGGCGCTGGCGGCTTTTTAGGAAGTTATATTGCCCGAGAATTATTAAAAAAAAATTATCAGGTTTTTAGTTTTTCACGTACCGAGTATACTTTTTTAAAAGAATTAGGTGTCACCCAACGCTTGGGTGATTTAAAAAATTTTGAAGATGTAAACAATGCGCTGGTTGATATAGACGCCATTATCCATACGGCCGGAATGGTTGGGATCTGGGGACGATATGATGATTTTTACGCGACAAATGTAATAGGAACTCAAAACATTCTCAAAGCGGCGATGAATCATGGAATTAAGAAGCTCGTTTATACCAGCACACCAAGTGTCGCCTTTGGTAGAGATAGTTTATGTGGAGTGGACGAATCTACTCCTTATCCCAAAAATTATTTAACTCATTATGCTTTCACAAAATCAATTGCCGAAAAAATGATTCTCGAGGCTAACGGCCCATTGATCTCTACTGTTGCTTTAAGGCCTCACCTGATCTTTGGAGCAGGAGATAAAAACTTAGTCCCCAGAGTTTTAATGGCGCAAGAAAAAGGGCGTTTAAAAATCATTGGAGATGGAAATAATTTAGTAGATGTTATCTATGTTGAAAATGCGGCAATTGCTCATGTCATGGCGCTTGAAAAATTAAATGAGACACATCCAATAGCTGGCAAAGCCTATTTTTTAGGCCAAGGGCCTATCAAGCTTTGGGATTTTACCAATGCGCTCCTTTTAAAGGCCAAACTCCCACCAGTCACTAAAAAGATTTCCCTTCGCAAGGCCTATTATATTGGTTTTTTAATCGAGAGTTTTTTTAAATTATTTCGTCTTTATAAAATCGATCCACCGATGACTCGATTTGTGGCACTTCAATTGGGAAAATCGCATTATTTTAGTCATCATAATATTGAAACGGATTTAGGCTTTATTCCAGCTATTTCAATTGATGAAGGTATTGAGAGACTCTTTTCTACTGATCTATAACCACTGATGAAGGTGCTCTTAGGTTTTCTTGTCTCATATAATTATCAACTGCTCCCAATCCTTTGAAGGCCCCTTCGTGAAAAGTGGTTTGAAAATTGCGTCCATCAGGTGTGTTTGCGCTAAATGCCCCATAAAAGAAAACATTCTGCACACCAAATAAATTATAATAATGAACCTTACTATTGGAATTATTCACGATATTACTGGCCAAAGTTTTAAGCTGCCATAATGGTATTTGAATCCAATCAGTATCTTTTTTAACAGTAATTTGGGCCAGGCAATCTTTTAGAAATGCTCTGGTTTTAGCAGAAGAAAAAATAAACTTTTTTGATTTCGACTCGCATTGATTAATGACATCGGCCGTAATTTTTTCGTGGCTTAAATCTTTAAAGTATTCAATATAGTCATTTTGCAGTGATCGACGACAATTATCAAAAAGATTTCTAAAATTAAAAAATGAGGTTTTAGGATATTCGTTACATAGACCACTCATATAATCAAAGACACGGCCTGTGCTCAACGAATTTAAATAACGAATTCCTTCTGTATTAACTTGGTATTGCCCAGTAATAGCAAATGGAGCGACCAAGTATTCTTTTTCAACCATATTGAGTGCAATAGGATCTACTCCCGAATATCGCTCTAAGGTATAGATGGCGCGGTCACGGTATTTTTTCCCCATCATGCCCGTACTTTTTTTAGTGGTGAACTCAGCACTAAAAGTCATAGATAATGATTGTTCGTTGGGAAGAATATTTAAATCCTCGTGTTTTTCAAGAAGATTTCTTTCACTGTCATATTCAATCTGAACTTTTTTACTATCACTGGCCAATTTGGCCGCACTGGCATCCGTATTAGTAATGGCATATATAACACTGGCAAAAAGGCGCGACACTAAATCCTCGGTGTATTTAACTTTTTCATAGTAATGTCTAAAAAAAGTTTTAACACGACCGTTGGTTGTTAATTCGATTTGTTGAGTTTTTGAACTCTTCGATCCACCAAGCAATAGGAAATTATATTTATGATTAATCGTTTGAGAAATTTTCTTTTCTTCTGAAATCACATAGGGAGCTAGTGTTTTTAAATCACCTTCACGATTTTTTAACAACTCAGCTATCTCAACAGCTACGGGATTATTCTTTTGCATTGAACGCAAATCATTTTGTTTAAAG
>JAURXW010000124.1 GCA_030654205.1 Bacteriovorax sp. | reverse complement strand
TGCTAAAAAAGCGCGATCTTTTCCAGTGGTATCAAGAGCACCCTTGAATAAAAAAGGAGCTGTCGTTTCAATATTTTTTAATAAAATATTAGGAGCGATACCATTTAAAATGAGACCTGATTGTAATTTTTTTTTTGCCATGATATCTTAATTTACATCTTTTTGAGCCAAATGTGAAATGCCATTTAAGATATGTATTGGCTAACAACACTTAATAGCGAATCAAGATCGAGCGGTTTTCTCAAGCAGTCATTGAAATGAAGTTTTTCAAGTGTTTCTGTATTGCCTGAAGCCGAAAGAATAATTGTTGGAATTTTAGAAATTTGAGGATCTTTTAATTGTTTTTCTCTAAACTCATAACCATTCATTATGGGCATCATAATGTCGAGTAATATTAATGCAGGATAGGTTTTGTTTGTTGTTAAAAAATTCAGTGCTTCAATTCCATTAAAAGTACATTCAACTTTTATATTTTCTTCTTCTAAAATTGTTTTAATCGCCTCGCTTATATCTTGATCATCTTCTATAAGTAAAATGTATTGATCTGGCTTCATAAAATTCTCCTAAGACTTGCCGATAAAGGTTCTTCGCAATATAGAGTTCAGATGCTTATTCGCCAAGTAAAAGATTTTGTTTTATCAAATATTCCTATCTGTTTAAGATCTCTTAAGTTTTAAAGCACATTTTTTTTGTTAATCTATGTCAGATGAGCGTTCGGTAAATATAAATTCATATAGGAAGAGATTTTAATGCACTTAAGAGTCTTATTACAGAAAATTACAAATGTTCCTGCCTTAGGATGGGGCGTTTTAATATTTGGTTTATCATTAACCATTTTTTCCAGCATTAGTGAATATAAAATCTTACAACTACAGAAAAAAATAATTTTTGAATCAGAAAACTTAAGTGTCAACTTAAGAGTAAAAAATAGACTTAATAGTTATGAAAACACTCTAATTCAAATTCGGGCCTTTGTTAATAATGCAGATGAAATAATCACAAGAGAGAAATTTCATAAATATGTTAATGAGGCACAGTTGTTTGAAAAGAACCCTGGAATCCAAAGTCTTGCCTATATTAAAAAAATAAATTTTAAAAATCTTAAATCTCATGTTTTAGAAATTAAAAAGTCGGGGCTAAAAGGGTATAGGGTTTGGCCGGCCGGAAAGCGAGATACTTATTATCCTATTATTTATCTCGAACCTCCTGACCTAAGAATACAGGAGATTCTGGGGTTTGATATGTTCTCGGAAAAATCAAGACGACTAGCAATCGAAAAAGCTCGTGATTCGGGTTTAAGTATAATTACAAAAAAATTATTACTGGTTAACGAGCATGAAAAAATTGACCAAGTTGGTCTTATTGCCATGCTGCCAATGTATAAAAAAGGTAAGGATATTTCGACTTTGCAGAAACGACAGTTAGAAATTGTTGGATTTGTTGTCTGTGTATTTCAAATAAAAGAATTATTTAATGATATTTTTATTGATTTTAAGCTAGGGGTTGATTTCGAGATTTACGATGGTCAAACTATGCATTTAGACAATTTGCTTTATGATTATGATAATGTTTCACATTTTAACAAGAAAAATTTTAAGCCAAGCTTTGAAAAAATAAATTATTTTAATTTTAGTAATCAGACTTTTACGATGTTCGTTAATTCAGCTCCTTTGTTTTCGCCTACTAACAAAAATACTAATTTTTGGATATTGGTATTCGGTATAACTATAACACTCTTTATTTCAGGAAATATTATTTTAAAACAAAACCAAGCCAAGGAACTTTTAAAAATACAAACATCTCTTAAGGAGTCCGTGGCCATGAGAGATGAGTTTTTATCGATAGCTTCTCATGAATTAAGAACACCAATGACTATAATAAAACTTCAAGCCCAAATGTTTAAAAAAACAATGAATAATTCTGTGGATCTTAATATCGAAAAAAATAAATTCGAAAAAATAGCTAATCAAATAATCAAGCACATTTCGACATTGAATAGACTTGTGGAAGATATGCTTGATATCGCAAGACTAAGAACTGGTAAGTTGAAAATTGAGATAGCTAAAGGCAATTTAGCTGATCTTATAAACGAATCTGTAAATTTATTATTAGATCAAATGACATCTTTAGGTTATCCACCACCTATTGTTGAAATTCGTGGTAATCTAGAAGGAAACTGGGATTTTCTTCGTTTAGGACAAGTACTTACAAATATTTTAATAAACGCATTGAGATATGGAAATCAAAAAGTTATTCGTATTAAAGCTGAAGATTTTGTTAGTTTTGTTAGAGTTACAGTTACAGATCAAGGAATTGGCATTGCTGATAAAGATAAGGAAAGGATATTTGAACGCTTCGAGCGGGCCACTGCTTCTAATATTGCTGATGGACTTGGATTGGGACTCTATATTGCTAAACAAATCATTACAGCTCACAACGGAAAACTTTGGGTTGAAAGTAAGATAAGTGAAGGCTCTTCGTTTATTTTTGAAATTCCTAAAAATAATACTACAGATCCTAGTATTTCTTAAAATGCCACCATATAATTTAAAAAAAACATTAAGGAATATTTTATGAATTGTAATAAGATTCTTATCAAAGAAAAACATTCTTTAATTTTAAGATGTACGCATTGGATTAACTTTGTATTTCTATCGCTTATGATTTGGAGTGGTATTCTTATTTATTGGGCCAACGACCAATATATTAAAATTCCCACTTGGGTTGCCCAAAATTTTTCAATTCGTTTTAGATTAGCTGAAGGCATGGGGTGGCATTTTTTTATCATGTGGGGTTTTTGTCTTAACGGAATTATTTACGTTTTATATATGATTCTTAGTAAACAATGGAAGGAATTAACATTAGATCGTAAAACACTTTCGCAGGCAATTGAGGTTGTCTTGCATGACTTAAAAATTAAAAAAGAGGCCCCTTCTTTTATTGGAAAATTTAATGCTGCTCAAAGAGTAGCTTATTTTTTGGCCATTTTTATGGGACTCAGCTCAGTGATAACAGGCCTAGCTATTTACAAGCCAGTCACACTTGGGGCCTTGACTACATTACTAGGTGGTTATAAAGCCGCTCGGTTTGAACATTTTTTATTAATGTTAGGGTTTCTTATCTTTTTTATTATTCACATCATTCAAGTAGCAAGAGCTGGGTGGAATAATTTTAGATCAATGGTCGCGGGGTATGAAATTGAAAAAGATTAAGGTCGATGCGAGATATTTAAAAAAGCGTTTAATTATTTCCTTTTGTATAGTCATTTTATTTTTGGTTTTTTCTGTTTTTACCTTTAAATATATTCAGAATTCTAGCACTAAAATTGAGGGGACTCCTGTTGTTTTACGTCGTTCTTTTGAATGGAATGAAAAAGTTTGGTCTAAGCTAAACTCGAAAAAGCGCTTATCAATAGCAAAACCACCACCGGCCGCAGGCGATGAACCACGAGTTAACGGTGATATCGGGCTTGAAGATGAAGTCGATGTTAAAAATTATTCTATTGAAGTATTAAAAGAAAATAAAAAAATTATTTTCCCGCTTGCTCTTTTTTATTCATTACCGAAAGTGGGTTACTCAACAGAATTTCGTTGCATCGAAGGGTGGAGTGAAGATATTCAATATGCTGGTGCTCGATTTTCAGATTTTTTAGCCTTATATAATTTAGGTAAAAAAGCAGATGGCACTTATTATAATTATGTTGGTCTCGAAACTCCGGATAAGAAATATTATGTTTCAATTGATATGGAATCAATGCTTCATCCTCAAACAGTGCTGGCCTATGAAATGAATGGGCAAGTTTTAAGTGATGAAAATGGAGCACCTATAAGATTAATCATACCAGTTAAGTACGGTATAAAAAATATTAAGCGGATTGGTAAAATATTTTTTTCTGACCTTCGCCCTTCAGATTACTGGACTGAAAAAGGCTATGACTGGTATTCGGGTTTTTAATGCCCGTCTTTTGATGTTTATTTAAATCCACCTTATAATCACTTGGTGACTAATTTCTTATTTTATCTATTTGCACTCTTATTTGATTTGAATGCTTCATTTGCAGCTGACCAGGATCTTTGTAAATATTTTAAATATTGTGGTGGTAAATCTCGAAGTAGCTCTCAATCCCTTCCTTCAAGTTCTTCGGCCGCAACACTAAATCCAAGTAATATTAGTAGTGTGAGAGGGTTTGGTATTGAATCTATTTACCAGCAAAATAACCCTTTACGATTCGATTTGGTAACAGGGAACGGAAAAATAGGGGCACTTCTAAATCCAAGTCTTGAAAATTCTTTTTTTGGAAATCGCTCAATAGAAATAGATGATTCATATTATATTCGAAAGATTCATAAGACTCAGTATAAAAATAAAAAATTAAATTTAGCCGTTGGACTTAACTTAATCGACAAAACAAATTTCGCTCTTGATCTTGGACTTTCGGCCAAGCGAAATCCTGATATCAAAAAGATTAATCCTGGTTTTGGAGTTTCCGCTAGATTATTTTCATTAAATTTTGGTGCTTATTTTTCCAAGGATGATATCAAGATTAACTTGGGGAGTTATATTAATCCATATAATAATCTACTATACTCATCAATTTATAATAGCTCTACTTATCTAGAAAATTTTTTAGTTAAAACATTTACGATTGGAACTAAAATTAATAATCTTTCGCTAGATTATGGACTTATTCTTACAAAGTATAATTTTTATACAGAGAGTACTCAGATCAATTTGTATTCAGGTTCATATGTTTATAAAAAATTTCTATTCAATCTGGCGTTTAGACAGGAAAATTCCCCCAATATGAGTTATTTGAATAATCAATTAATTATTCAAAGAAAAAAAATGGATATTTATTATGGTGCGGAGTTTTTGGCCAATCGTTTTTTTGTTTTTGGACTTCAATATAATTATTTTCTCTTAAATGAGGTCTCGGCTTCTCTTACAATTTTTATCTGATCCAATTTTATCCGATTTACAAATAAAAGTTAATCCTAATAATTTCAATCAACTATTCTGTTCATAGGATTGTTGAAGTTAATGTAGATATGCCTCAAATTAGCCTCACTTTTTTCCATCTATTTAAGTTTAATAGCTAATCTCCTAGGCAATAACTTCCTAATTTACCTCAAATATCCAAACTTAGATAAAATATCTTTAGATAGAGTTGATAATAAATTAATAAATGTTTTCTCATTTGGAGTTCAAATGAATTCGATTTTTAAAATAAAAGGTCACAGAATTTTGGCATTATCAGTTTGCCTAATTCTTTCCAGTTTTGGATGTGTACCCGGAGCAAACATAAAGGTTTCTGTTAGAAATCCTGTTAAACCAGCAATGAGTGTAGAGAATGTTCAGGTTGTTAATAATCAAATAATTATTACAGGTACTAATTTAAATGATGTTTCAAATTTTAAAATTGTTAATGGCGCTACGATCACTAATCTGCAAATAGAATCAAAAAGTACAACTTCAATAGTGGCTAATACATTAAATAATGTGACTTTTGCTGCCGGTGTAATGTTTGATTTTGTTTTATCAACCGCGAGTGCAACCTCAACATTTCAAGTTACATTTACAACTGCGAACAATTCGATAACTGCTACGATGTTAACTTCTATGGGTGCCACTAAAGGGCAGATTATGAAGTACAATGGGTTTGCATGGACACCATCATCCATTACAAATGCTCAAACCTACCTCGGTACCTGGAACGCTGGAACAAATACTCCAGATTTAACTTCTCCTTCATCAACTCCTGGTGATTATTTTATAGTCTCAGTTGCCGGAACACTGAATGCTATTAATTACGCTATTGGAGATTGGATTATTTCTGATGGTTATAATTGGCAAAAAGTTGCAAACTCCGCTGTTGTTGTTTCAACATTTAATGGTCGACGTGGAATTGTCACGATGGTTCCTGGAGATTATGTTTATTTATTAAATGGTTCTTTTAAACTACCAGGATCAACTCTTAATGATATTGCCAACGTTGATTTAACAACAGTGGCCCCTGCAAATAATGATGTTTTAAAATATAATTTTGCAACCGGGAAATGGATTCCAGGAACGGTGGCCGGTGGTGGGGGAGCAGGAACTGTAACGAGTGTTACTTCTGCTACTACTGATATAGGAGTGGCAACTGGAACAGTTACCCCAGTACTCACTTTAAATTCTGGAACAAGTGCAAATCAAATTGTTAAATTAAATGGTACAGCTCAACTTCCGGCACTAGACGGAAGTTTAGTCACCTTATTAAATCCATCAAATCTTTCTGCCGCTGTTCCAGTCGCTAAAGGTGGTACTGGTTTATCGGCCGGTAATAGTGGGGGAATTCCCTATTATAGTTCAAACACAGCGATGAGTTCTTCAGCCGTCTTAGATTTAAATGGAGTAGTGCTCGGTGGTGGTGCAGGGGCAACACCAACTTCAACAGCTGCCGGAGTCGCTGATCAAGTTTTACGCATTCCCGGAGCTGGCGGAGCTCCGGCATTTGGTGCAATTGATTTAACGAAAGCAGCTGCCGTTTCAGGAGCCTTGCCAATTGCTAATGGTGGAACGGGGGCAACATCGGCCGCTACTGCAAGAACAGCTTTAGGTGTTGCTAGTGGTGCAACGTACGCAACAGGAAGTACCGTTGGAACTATTCCTCTACTAGGTACTGGAGGTATTGTTGGAAGTAATATTTGTACTGGTGATAATGCTGGTGGAATTATTTGTACGCCAGTAACATCTTCAGTTTTATCAGCTTCTGTTTCAGATGAGTCTGGAGCAGGTGCACTTTTATTTGGAACAGCACCAACAATAACTGATCCAATTATTGCCAATATTTCCCCAGCTGCTAATTTTACTTTAACTCAAAATGCTGTTGTCCCCTTTACTTCAATTTCTTCAGGTGCAGTTGTTAATACACTTTATTTAAAA
>JAURXW010000100.1 GCA_030654205.1 Bacteriovorax sp. | reverse complement strand
AGAGCTTCCTTTAAATCCGAATGTTCGACTATTGAATGAACTTTGGGAAAATAGGAATGAAAAAAATATTTTAAATTTAAAAATCGCAGCGTGAGTTTATAAATTAATTTTAAATTTCGGTGGATGCAGGAAGGCTGATTGTAAAAGTCGTGCCATGATTTTCTTTAGATACTGCTTTCATATTTCCAGCAAACTCTTCGGTATATAATTTAGCTAAAGCAACACCATAACCGCTACCCGTTTCTCCACTTGTACCAATAGATGAAGAGGAGTGACCGCTGGTAAAAATGTTTTCAAATATTTCGATATTCATTCCCGTACCACGGTCTACTACTTCTAGTTCTACTTCATTTTGAACAAGTTTAGCGCGCATAATGACTTCTGAACCTTTAAAAGAGAATTTCAAGGCATTTGAAAGTAAGTTAGACGTTACACTATAGAGGAAAGCCGTTTTGTCGACATTGATCAGAATGTTTTTTGGAACACTATTTTGAAAAATTAATTTTATATTTTTTTGTTCGAATCGTTCATCGAATAAACGTTCCATTGCTTTAAAGCACTCATCAATACGTAAAGATTCAATATTGCGACTTCTAATAATTTCAGATTCTCTCACATGCGAAATGATGGCCTCCATGGCATCTGAAGAATCCTCAATATGCTCGATATTCTTAATATATTGTTCAACATCGACCTTGCTTGTAAAATTAATTGAACGCAAATTTGATTTTATCGCCATTAATGGATTTGCTAAGTCGTGTAATAAAACCCAAAGTAGTTTTTCTTTTTGCTTGTGGGCCTGCTTGAGTTCAATAGTTCTTGCCTCCACGAGTGCTTCAAGGCTTTCGGTTTTTTCTTTATTCAATCTTTGTATAGTAAAAATTGGAAGTGAAATCGAGGCAAATAAATAGCAAAAAAATGCAGATCCAAATCCAAAAAGTAAGGCGCCTGGTCTCATTCGATCAGTTGAATAATAAAAACATGAGATTGTGCTTAATATAAAAACAAAATTTCCTAAAATTCCCTGAACAAAATCAGTTTCAGATCTTTTTTTCCATGCACTATAATAAGTTCCAATTATTAATGGACTAGAAATATAAATTGAAATAGGTAATGAAGTCCAAAAAAACGATTTTGTAACTACAAACAACATAAGCGATACGACAATGGCCGCACACCCATAAATAATATAGCGAGTTTTGGAAAGGGATTCTCCATAGGACTCGAGCAGGATATTGCCAATTGTGAAAATGGGAAAAATGCTAAATATTATTATGAGTGATATAGCGAGAACACCTTGGGTAACAACACTCTCAGCAATTGCTAGAACAAATGCTCCGGCCCAATAAATAGCAGCTTGACGAAAAATGCGCTCTTTAAACTTATAGGCCAAGCCTAAATTGAGCGCTAGATTAACAAGAATGAAGCATCCAATAAAAAGAAAAAGGGTTTTTATTACTACTGCATTATCCATAGGTATCACTTACTACATAATCTCAGATTATGGTATTCATAATTTGTGAGTATGTAAAAATGGAGAGTGAATAAAATACTTTAATAACAATAGGTTATATTCGAATTATTCTAGAAGAGTACTTTCAATTTTCAAATCTGACATTAAAACCCCGTTTGCTAGCTTCAATATTTTAAATTTAGATCCATTGGGTTTAAAAACTCCCAATTCGGTAACCACAATGTCGACAACATCAAGCCCAGTAAAGGGTAGCTGACAGCGCGCAAGAAGCTTGGCCACGCCATCTTTGGAAAAATGAGTCATCATAATTATTACTTGTTTGGATCCATTAACCAGATCCATTGCCCCACCCATTCCAGTGACTTTTTTTCCAGGAACCATCCAATTGGCCAGATTTCTGGCCGCATCAACTTCCATTCCACCAAGGACACAATAATCGATATGTCCTCCGCGAATCATTCCAAAACTCATAGAACTATCAAAATAGCTGGCCCCATTTTTGATAGCAATAGTTTCTTTCCCAGCATTAATAAGAGTAGCTGACACAGTATTTTTTGAAGGTCTTCCACTAACTCCTAAAACACCATTTTCAGAATGAATCATAATATTTAATTCATCTGGAATTCTTTCGGCAACGGCAGTAGGCATACCAATTCCCAAGTTTACAGATGTATTAGGTTTAAAAAATAATATAACTTCGTCTGCCATTTCTGTATTAGTCCAGGCCATAAATTATTCCTTTTCCATAATTAAGAATTCAATTTCGTTTTTATAGTTTTTACCTTGAAAAATTCGCTGAACAAATAATCCAGGTAGGTGAATATCGTGTGGATCAATTTCTCCCACTTCTACTAATTCTTCTACTTCAACGATTGTCGTTTTAGCGGCCATGGCCATCAGAGGAGAAAAATTTCTGGCAGTTTCTTTGAACCATAAATTTCCAAAAGTATCACCTCGTTGAGCTTTAATAATTGCAAAATCAGCATGAAGGGCCGTTTCCATAATGCAAGGTCGATCAAAAACTTTAATTTCTTTTCCCTCGGCAATTAATGTTCCGAATCCAGTAGGCGTATAAAAGGCCCGAATTCCCATTCCGGCCGCGCGAATACGCTCTGAAAATGTTCCTTGCGGAACAAGTTCTACCTCAATTTTTTTGTTGAGCATTCTGATTTCTAAATCAGGATTTCCACCAACATATGAACAATATGCTTTTTTTATTTTATCTTGAACTAAAATTTTAACAAGACCTCTTCCTGAATTGCCAATATTATTGGAGATCACTGTGAGGTCTGTCACATTCATTTGGGTAAGGGCATCAATACAGTTTTCTGCTATCCCACACAAACCAAAGCCTCCGCTCATAAGTGTCATCCCAGATTGAAAATCATGGAGTGCCGTTAAGGCATCACTGAAAACTTTTGTATTCTTTTTTATCATTCTGATTCCTTTAAAACTTCATAGATTTTTTTCATCGCTTCTTTAAGTAAAGATTCTGAAATGATTAATGGAGGAGCTAAAATAATACGATTGGTTTGAGAAACTAAGTAGAGCCCTTTTTGGAAAAACTTTTTAGGCCCAATATTTTGATGGAGATCAATTGCACATAAAAGTCCGGCCAAACGAATTTCTTTAACAATTTTTAAATTTTTTAATTTATCGAGTTCACTTTTAAAAATATTTTCAATATGACTTAAAT
>JAURXW010000085.1 GCA_030654205.1 Bacteriovorax sp. | reverse complement strand
TAGCAAATTTTAGTGTTAAAGTAACTAGAGGTTTAATGGATAAATATTATGATACTAGGCCAATTGGAGAAGATTTAACGATTCCATGCCCAAAAAATAATAATGACATTAAGGGCATATTTGAATTACTAGAAACTGCGTCACTTGGCTCATGGGTAAGTGAGTTCGGAATTGATATTTCGATGGGAAAGGTAAAGTCGAATGAACATGATTACAATAGTTGCCTGTCAGGAAAAAAAATACAAGCCTACAAAATAATAAAATCTCAAAAATATAAACTTGTAGTAAATAAAATCCTACCCAATTCAAATAGAAAAATAAAAGCTGCACTTGTACCTTCATCTGCGAGAGTAAACGAGTCATTAGTTGAAATTACTTGTAAAAATGAAGAAGTATTAATGTACTTATTTTTAATGCTGAATTCGAAATTTGTTGAAGGCGCATTGAGAGCACTGATGAGCAATATTAATTTAAATATATTTAGGTTGTTATCTTTACCTATACCAAAGCCAAATGCTGCAAATTTAAAAAAAGCTGCTTCGCTTTTTGCAAAAATTGATAGTGGTATTGATAACCCAAATGTTTTAAGCATGAATTTCGGTGAAAGTATTTACGCCTTACAGGCGAAAACGATAAATACATTAAATTCAGAATATGCTGATCATAATACTAACGAAAAAGCAGTCGCTGCTTAGCTAATGGATTAGTTTATGAATAATAACGAAAATAAAAATAATTCTATAATAAACATCCCTAAAAATAACAGGGGAAAGTTAGAAGGAATCTTTAGAGAAGAATTTATTAATTTTTTAAAGGTCCAAGAAGCACCAATTCATAACGACGTTGTACTAGATGAATTTAGAAAGTATTTAGAAATACGATTACCTAAATGGTTTTTAAATGAGACGATTCCGTCCCGTGGTAAAGAATTGCGCTGGATAACAGTCGTTAGGAATGTTATTAGCTCTCACCCTAAAAGCATAGAAATGATTCGCAACAATGTTAATGTTAAATATGAGAATGATTGTTATTCTTTCAAAATGAAAGAAGCTAATCTGGAAAATGAAAACGAGCCAATAAAGATGGAAGATGAAATTAAACTTTGTGCATTTCTAAAAATTTTTTATGGCCCTCCTGGAACTGGGAAAACGAAGAAAGCGAAAGAGTTTATTTTAGAGTATTTGCCAGAAAAAGATGACAAGGATGATTATAATAATCATTGCTATATAGTTCAGATACACCCTTCCTACTCTTATGAAGATTTAATTGAAGGTATAAAGCCTGTCACCTATAGTAATGGTGATATTAAGTATCAAGTCGTTGATGGCCCAGTAAAAATTATGTCTAAAAAGGCAAAAGGGAGTCCAGTTAAATTACTTTGTATGATTCAAGGTAATGAGATTTTTTTACCTCAAGGTGCTAAGGCGAAGTATGGATTCAATAATGTATTTTGTTCAGAGTCTGCATTAACAAAAGATCAGATTGAAGAAGAAAGTGATGATAGTTATATAGAATTAATACAAGATAAATTTTCGAATAATTTATTTAAATTAGAATCAACTCAAAAATCAGTGGATGAATTATATAAATTAGATCCAAGTAAACCATATTTTGCTGAATTATATTTTTGGGATTTGGGCTGGGGTCCTGGGCAGGGTAATTATGCCTTGATTATGGACGAAATAAACCGTGGGCATGTAGCTACAATATTAGGCGAGTTATTATTTGCTTTAAGTGAAGTAAACTCAGAAGAAGGTGATAGAAAGCCGGTTCAACTACAATACAGCAATGAACAATTTGAGTGGCCGAATAATTTAAGCCTTATTGGCACATTAAATACGGCTGACACAACAACAGATAAGATTGATCAAGCTATTAAACGAAGATTCGAGTTTGTTGAAGTGCCACCATTGTCCGGTGAAAAAGCTTGGAAAAGTGCTGAAATTAAAATTGCTGGCACTTTAATATTTAATTTTTTTAAAGACAACATTAGAGATGACGATTTTCATCCTTGGAATTTACTAGAAAAAATTAATCAATGTTTAATAGAAAACAAGAAAAGATTTCATCTGATTTCATTAAAGGAAAAATTGATTGGGCACTCTTATTTTATAAAATATTCAAGAATTGTAATTGCAAAAACCGAAGACTTAATTAAGTCCAAGCAAGAAGCAATAAGTGACAAGATTAATCTTGATATAATGGATAAAAAAATTGGAGAAATAGTAGAACAAGTATCTAATGAAATATATCAGAATGAAGTTAGGCCCTCTCTATTAAGTATTTTTAATAATTCTGAAGAACAATTAGTTGAATTTGAAAAAATATTTGTTGGTTTTAAAAACAAAACTGAGAGTCATAGTCATGGTGATAACGTAAAGATATTTGAGTATATACATAAAAAAGTGGCATGACATCGGAGAGATTTCAAATTTAAAATTATCCTTTAGGTTTCTTTAATGAGTAAGAAAAAAACTATTGAAACAATACCAAACATTACTAGCCTGAAACATCGAACAGAATGGGCCGGATACTATCTGGATAAAAATAATAAAACTATAAAGCTCCAAGCAAAAAGTTTTAATCTTAATAAGAAAGATGAGGGAGATTATTTTAAAGATTTTATAAATTCAATTGTTTATTTATACTCAACGGATGCTGAGAAAAAGCTTGAGAAAAATATTAAGTTTATTGAAGGTAAAATTAATATTGACAATGTAGATTTTTCAGAAGTTATGATTTTAATTCTTTTTTTTCAACTTAAAGAATTACATGAACTATTACTAGTAGAGTCTTTTTTCTTTTATAATGCTGAAACAAAAAACATTCCAACAGTTAAAGGCAGGATTAATTTTGCTAAATCTATTCAGGCTAATCATGGATTAATGCATAAGCAAGTATGTACTTATCGTAAAGTTTCATTTGATCATCCCTTGCTGTCCCTTATAAGGCAATTCTATGCTTTTTTTCCGGCAAAAATTTATGACTCGGGGTCAGCTAAGGATCTTGCAAGTGAACTAACCCTGATTTCTTCAAATGTTGAGAGTATGTTTTCAGAATCAAGACCTCTTAACAGTTATGTTAATGAATGTGTAAAGGTTTGTTCTTCTGGATATGATAATGATTATCGGTTTTCAAGATTAATGAAAAATGTTAAATATTTAGCTCAATTCTACTTAGATAATAGTTTGTTTTTTTCATCAAATGAGAATGAAAATCTTCCACAGTCAAATGGATTAGTATTTAATCTAAATCGTCCATTCGAAATTGTATTGCAAAGATCAATGCGGTATGTATTTGGAGACTCTGAGAATATATTCCCAAAAATTGAAAATTTTACACACACTCGTTATATTGACAATGAAATCGAGGGCGTGAGGCTAGATGAAATTAAATATATGGGTGAATATAATTCAAATAACGAATTGGTATCCGCGAAAAATATCTGGCTCCCCGATTGCTGGTTTAAGCTCGGAGAAAGAGTAGTTATTCTTGACGCTAAGCATAAAGTGTTGTCAAAAAAGAATGTGTTTACAGAGGAAGATGAGGATGAAGAAGATAATGAAAATGTGAACGACGAAAATGTAAAAAAAGGTAAAGATTACAAGATTGATCGAACGGATTTATTCCAATTAATTACATACATGAGCATGCATCCGGACCGAGTCAATAAAACAACTAATATTGAAGAAAATAATGTTTACAGTCTAATTGCTCTTAACGAGGAAGATGAATTTACAGATAAGCATAGCGAATACGTATTAGATGATGCCCCTGTTGTTGTTAAGTTCTTCTCAGGCAGTGAAAATAAATTTTATAATGTTGCACCTGAAAATAAAATTAAAATAGTTCCAGTTAGATTTGGTCAATTTTTATTAGATCTAGGTTTGCGACTTAAACCCAATGATTATAACCAACCCAATTCTGACGATTTTGAAAAAGGGTGTGAAGAAGTTTTTATAAATTTTGGGCTACAGATTGCTAAAAAGCTTGGAATTGATAAATACGTAAAAGAAGAATTGCAAAATTATTTTTTTAGAGATCTAAATCAATTATTAAGTGATGTAGGTCATTTCGAACGATTTTACTCATTTAAACAAATAGAGAAGGAGTTTTTAAAAGTAAAAATCGAAATTAATGTTGATAATAAAGTTTTATTATTGAAAGTTTTACAAGAATCTATTTCAAGTAATTTTTTTCCAATAAAAATTGAAACATGGAAAAAAGAGGGCCTTGAAAAAGTAATGAAGGATGATTTATTTATTAAATTCAAAGAATTAATTAAAACTCGAGAAGATTTGAAAAAAACTAGTTAGATATATTTTTTGTAAAAACAATTCCCTTTTTTGTTGGTGCTAATTTCGGTAATTTGAAAATCTCTAACACTGTAACCTTCCATCCAATTTTTTTCTTATCAACCCATGCCCACTCAGAGTCTGGCATGACAAAGTGCTTATCAGAGTCATTATAAAATTCCTTCTTATTTCTATACTCAATACATTCGGTAAATTTAATAATAGCTACAATTCTGGCCTTAAATTTTCCATTCTTCCCGGGTGTTTCAATCATCAGCATGTCTTGATTGAGATACTTTTCTGGAATTGGATAAGTTCTAGTTTCAATGCTTTTCTTACCACTTAAAATAAGTTCTGAAATAGGCCATTGGATATTTATCCCAGTATAGATCTTCTTGCTCATTGAAACAAAAATCCTTCTTTAACTTGGGCCTTTGTACCTATGACTTCAATTGGTTTAAAGCTAACTAATGGCTTATGGAGAGAGTCCAAATCGTTTGGTACCGAGCATTTATTATTTGAATGCTTCAATCTTAAATCCCAACTAACTTGTCTAGAGTCAGATTTAAATGATTCTACTTTTCCTTTGACGTTACAGCAATCACTCTTATTGGTCCATAGATCTTGATCTCTCCAAAATTGGACATCGCCGTTTCCGATATAACATGTCGTGAACTCGATATTATTTTGCAAACACTTGGCATGAATTCGTTCGTAGTAAGCCCTTATTTCTTCATCGGAATAATGAAAGTCTCTTGAACTTTTTTTAACTTCATCTTTATAAAATGATCTTAACTCACGCCCTGTTGCTTTTTCCATTTGATTTATAGAGAAACTTGAAAGTCTTACAACTCCCGTAAGAATTGACTGGCAGCCTGTTTTGGCTATTTCATCAACCATTTCATATGATGAAAAATGAAATGGCTCAGGCATATTCACTTTATCAAAATTTGGGTCTGTATAGTATCCGTCAGCATACATTGGAATAAATGGGTTCATTCTTACTGTTGTCCAAAATCCATTTTTAACAAGTCTTTCAAGGGCCTTTAATCTTCTTTTTGCCGATGGTGTGCCTGGCTCTATTAAGCTATTGAGATCATCATTAGTTGAAGCAATACTCATTTGAACAGAACAGAGATCTGGATTTAAAAGACTAATGTAATCGTCATGAGCGACAAGGTCAGATCTGGTAAAAATAATATAAGGATATTTATAATAGTCTAAAATTCGTAAAAGCTCTTGAGTGACTTTGTATTTTTTATCCATATGCATGAATGAATCAGACATAGATCCAATACGAAGGGGAACTTTCTTTTCCATAACTTCGCGCCATTTACTCTGTTTATCAGTTTCAAATACAGTATAAAAAGTTTTCCATACTTCACTAATATCAATTGGCATCGGAAAGGGTTTATTCCACCAGCCATGAACTGTTAATTCAGCTTTGGCATAACAATAAACGCAGTCATGCGTACAGCCTCTTCCATAGGTATCAATCTCAAAAGCATAAAGACATTGCTGGCAGGTTGTATGGCTATTTACTAATTTAAATGGTGAGCCAAAAATAATACTCCCTCTCGGTTGGTCTAAACCAAATCGAAGTTCTAAATTGCGATAGATTTCAAAATCATATTGGCTTTTATATTTGGAAAGTATTTTAAGCTTGGCAGCGTTTTCAATAATCTTATCTGATATTGGAGTAGGGATAGTTTTTGGAACTTCAAAGTTGCCAGGAAACTTAATAAGATTTTCAGTTTGTGAGTCTTCTCTTTCCATTAGTGTATCCTCGTTTTTTCATTTTTCATTTTTTCTTTATTTATATTTACAGAAATAGGTTTAAGTTTTAACTCAGGATTTTCAATAAAATTCATAATTGAAAGGCGAGCGAGTGTTGAGAAATCCAAGAATGGATTTTTCTCAAGAAATTCAGCGATTGCTTCTTCTTCATTGTCAGAAAATCTAACTGCTTTTGTACCCATACCCATCCTTATTAGGGATTTGTATAACAATCCATGACGACGTGTAAATATGTATAAAATTGTTATACAGTAAGTAAGTGTTTAGAATTATTGTATTGAAGTAAGATTTATGAGTTAATTAACATTACTGATTAATCATAAGTGGAATTTTAAAAGTGTCTCGACCGAGTTGTTTAGATAATTTTTGGAAGCTATTAGATCAGCCCCCACTCATATCGCCACCCGATTTAACGGCCATAGTAGACGTTTGGAAATTCTTTTTTGGAACTGTATTTCTTAAAATAATAAATACTTTTGAATTATTAGAAATGGATACAGAGTCTTCGTTAACAATAACTCCCTTAATTAAATTGAAGCCATCACGAATATCTTCGATCTTAATTGTATTGCCGTTAGCTCTAACAGCATCAACATCATCTAAATTATATACTATCACTGAACTAGCAAAAGCAGTTGTCGTGAAAGTGAGTATTATGGGTACCATTAACTTTTTCATTGAATCACTCCATTTGATTCTTGTTTTTCTTTTAGTAATGAATCCATTACTAATCCAGCCCACATAATATCAGAGCCAGCATTATCAAGAGCATTGAATAGCTCTCTAATTTCTTTATTCGCATTGACGTATATGTCGCGAAGTTTAGGTGCCACTTAAAATAGCTCTTCAAAGGCCTTGGAGGAGATCCAAGGCCAAACTTCAAGGAGAGAATTAAAACTCAGTCTTAATAGAAAGACTAAGACTAGTATCACTAGTTGCGGCTTCGGGGATGTTTACTATTACGTGGGTTTGCGTGTCGCTCACTACAAGATTCGACTTATCAAAAGACTTGCTGCTTATTCCTAGACCTAGATAAGTCTCTTTAGAGAGGAGGTATTTAAAGTCTACACCAAAGAGAGTGTAGTCTCTTTTTTGTTCATTGGTTTTAGTATGTGAGGAGGTCGTACTTACAATATCACCCACACTTCCAAAACCTAAAGTCGCATTCAATATGTATTTACTTGAGAAAGTCCACTGCCATGATCCATCTATCAACATATCAATATAGCTATCTTTCGCTGTAGTAGAGGTTGAATCATCAGCATCTTCTGACTTTCCTGTTCCATAAAAGCTTCCCTTCGCTCCCATTCTCCAGGCCATATCGGTATATTTTTTCCCAAATTCTAATCCAACAACTAACAGAGAGCTTTCGCAAAGGGCATTTCCTTTTTTATTCGCAGTTGCGTCCTTACTTGTTCCGATTTTAGGGGAAAAACTAAAAATAAAATCTGAGTTAGCAAAACTGGTAGACTGTGAGAAGAGTCTATAGCGAGCATTGATCGCTGGACTAGTAAGGCCGCTCTCTTTATATGTTTCAACTAAACCATTTGATCCAGATGCTGGACCGTAAGTTAATTTCACTTCATCAGAAAATTGATAGCCGACACTCAAGCCAACCTCAAGAGAATCAAGTACCCCGAAATTAAAATTCTCATTCAGGTTTGAATTTGAGTGCTTGTAGGTAAAGTAGTTAACCGCATTCAGGGTGAGTACCTTATCGTCCGCGTTGGTTGAATTGTACAAAGTCTCAGAAGAGAATTTTCCCTTAGTGGTGAGAGGCATTAGATCGTAAATCTCGTTTTCGTTTTTGAGATTCCAATCAGCGGCGATGAGAGAAGAGCAAAAGAGAGAAGAGACAATTAGAATTGCGTGTTTCATGAGACCTCCGTGTTTTCTAGAGTCTAATTTAAGGGTGTCCCATTAAATGGGAATTTCAATACTTCTTGTGAAATAAACTTATCTATATCGTCACAGCTTCGCTTCTCTCTCAGTCACTTACTCATGGTAAGTTCCTTCGGGCTTGCTCGTTGTTTCTAGTAGCTAAGTTCATTTGCCAAGAGTTAATAACGACAAAAGATAAAATTTTGACGGAAAATTATATTAAGTGATAAATTTAACTAAAAACATTAATTCAAAAGGAAATGAAATGTCATATTTAGGAAGTTATATAGGTGCACTCGTTTCCACTTGGTTGCTTTTTTTTCTTATAGAGTTTTTATATAAGAGAATGTTTAAAGAATATTATAAGGACATCGCACTTTTTGTAAATTTCATAATTTCAAACTTAATCGCGACAGGTATTCTATCCCTAATTTCATCCATAGAGGCTTATAATAGCTATGACGATGAAAATTTTAAAAAAATATCTATCATATTGCTCTGGAGATTCGCTGCTTTTTTCACAATATTATTTTATTATTCTTACAAGTTTGAAAAAATTAGTAAGCGACTTATAGCTTCAGAATTAATTGACCTTGATTCGGTGGGGGGACTCTCACGATTAGAAATATTACTAAAAGCAGTAAATATCACGGGCTTTGGAAAATTAGAAATCCGCGATGATGAAAAATCTGATTTTGAAAAAATCAAAACATTAAGAGATAAAAATTTGATTACAGAGCAAGAATATGTGGAAGCCAAAAAAGCACTATTATTAAAAATTACAAATAAAAATGCTAATTAGGCTTAAGAATATATTTTTAAAGATCTAATCTAATTGGAAATAATTTACTAAATTAAATATTTTTTCCTAATGCAGCTATAACTTTACTTTCAATTGCATCGCCATATAATCTTGCTTTTATCGCTGTGATTAAAAAATGATCATCAAGATGATTCAATTCAGGGTTGTTGTCTCTTATAAAGGGAATAAACATCTCTTGTGAATGTCCAGGTATTTGCTTAAAGGTTTCTATTATCTTCGTAATTAGATCTAGTTCGTTTTTAGTCATTTAAAATTCCTTTTTTGATTTAGATTATATTTTGCATCGTTTCATTTTCTCTACACTATTATTTGTTAATTTGTGTTTAATGAGTATTTGGCCTAAGCACCTCTAGCTCAAATTTTCCCAGGCCTTCGCAACAACTTTCGTGCCAATAATCTTTAAAAATAAAGCAATAAAAAAGTTGATGCCTTGAGTTGTTTCTGATACAATTTAAACAAGAAGACCAGACAAAATCGACCTAGTTACAGATGCTTATAAAGATATTTCGTAATTGAAATCAAAGGCATTTCTATGCCAAATTCGATCCCTCGCTCGCTCAACTTTTGACCTTAGGCCTTCATTCAATTCTTGGTGTTTCATCAAGAGAAGGGTCTTTATTGTCTCTTTTAGAGCGCTCGCTATTCTCTAATTTTTTCTCGGCTGAACTTTGTTTTTAGGCTTTTCATAAGTCATGAGTAGTCGCGCCTTTTAACGAAACACGATTTATTAATTAATTTTTCTAAGGAGAACAAAATGAAAACTCTCTTATTGATTACTTGCGCCCTTTTTTCAAACCTAGCTCTCTCTTGTAACTCTGACTACGACTGTGGATATGGAAATAAATGTGTGAAGCCTGCTGGATCATATAGTTACTCTGGGAGCTGTGTCACTCCAACAGATGAGTACGGTCAACTTGATTACAATTCTTCATATAATGGATGGGGATCTGGGTATGGAGCTAAAGAAGTAACTTCATGCCAATTTAATACTGACTGTGGAATTGGCTTTAAATGCTTAAAAGAAGCAGGCCAAATTTACGGGTTATGTACCAAATAGTTTTTACAACTTAATAAATCACGCAAGAGGTATTTAATGAGGAACTTGAGTTTAGCAGAGAAAATTCTCTGCCTGGTCACTTATCAACTTGAAACGAGAAATAAGCATATTACAGAAAGGAAACTAAAAGAAATTTTAGGTAATCCGCCTAGATCAACATTCTATCGCGTTCTCAGAATGTTACTTTATGGTGGAATTGAATATCGGCCGATGCTTAAAGATTTAGCTAGCGATGAAAGTGATAAAAAATTTCATTTTTATTTCGATATAAAACGCTAAAGAGGACTATATGGATAATTTTAAAGAAAATGTAATTCGATTTAGAGATTCAGTTTTAAACAACTTTTGGACTTTTTCACAATTAAAT
>JAURXW010000081.1 GCA_030654205.1 Bacteriovorax sp. | reverse complement strand
AGTATTCATCAAGCTATTCATTTCTCTTTGAAATGCGCTCATTTCATCTCCAATTCTAGTTTTAGAAAAAGGCGTTGTTAGCGCTGATGATTTCCATGGTACTAAGTTCATAATGACCTCCTTAGATCGAGTTTAATTACCCACAAGTAGGTTTGCATTTAAATATTTTTAAAACCAATATCTATATATTATAAGATTTAGAGATTTTAAAATGCGGAGTTGATTTTGCAATACTTAATTAAGGATTAAGAATGCTGCAAATTGCACAAAAATCCACAGAGGAGGAATATATGACAATTAAAGTTATGCACTCACAGTCAATTTTTGAAGAAGCAAGCTTAGGTGAGGAGTATCTTGGAATATTAGATAGATATTTTTTAATGCGGCTACATCCGCGCAAAATGGTTTTTGATTCAGTAGGGGCCATTTGGGCGGGCTATTTTCTTTGGAATAATAATTGGGCATTAGCACTTTCTACATTTTTAGTTTTAGGAGCACTGGGGCTTTTTTTCACCAGAAAAATTGACCCAGATTTAATGATTCAAACAACTCTTGGTAAGATTGGTTTGTTACATGCTCATCCGATTAATTTAACTTTAAATAGTATTGGAGTAATTACTATTATTAATGGATTGTGGACCCATTCTGCTGAAATTATTTTAGTGGGGCTATCAGTTACGCTTTTCGGTCACTTTTTCGGGTGGTCGGATGTTAATTCAAAATTACGTATGGTTTAGGAGGTCCAAAATGAAGAGTCGTATAGATTTCTCGAGTCGAATTAGTGTCAGGGCCGTTATTGCGGGAATAATGGTTTCAATATCATTTATGCTTTTATCATTAGCATTGATGGCCGCACTTGGAATTTGGAATTATAATTTAAATGAACTCTCGAGTGCGGGGTCTGCTTTTTGGATTTCAGCAACTCTGGCATGGGCCATGAGTTTGTATTGCGCAGGACTTGTTGCAGCGTTGGGCTCTCGCTCTAAGAATAGTATTAAAGGTGTGCTTAATGCGCTTGCAGCAAGCTGTGGCAGCTATTTACTCTTTGGAATGACATTTCTGTTATTTGCTCCCGGTCCACTAGATTCATTGCTGAGTGCGGCCAATCCTCAATTTTTTCTGAGAGGATTTTTGGGTGATGTGTTTGCTTTTGGTGCTGGAATTTATGGAGGTGTTGTTGGTGCACGCTTTGAACAACATACTTTTCATAAGGAAGCTCGAAAAGTGGCACACTATTCAACTTAATTCAAATAAGACCCAGGCGTAGCGTGGGTCTTATTTGGTATTTAAAATATAATTTTGTAAAATGTTCTAATTATTTTACCTAAAACTGGTGTTTTATTCCAAAGTTCAGAGACAGAATCCCAATAATCGAGATGGTAATTGATCTTACCTTCGCTATTAAATTTAAAAAGTGTATTTCCCGAAATAATCATTTCTTTTTTAAAAGCGATAAATTTAAAATCCCAGAAGAGAACGAGCTCTTTTTCATTAGTAAAAGTATTTGTAATAGTAAATCGAGGGTTATCAATTTTTTTAAACATATCTTCGTATAACAAAATTAGTGATTTGAGATCGAAGAGCTCATGGAAAGGATCACGAAAGTAAGCATCTTGAGAATAAAAATTATTAATTTGATTAAGATTGAGTAAATTTAATTGTTCATACCATTTAATGAGTTCAGCAATATTTTCTTGATTCATGTTTGTACCAATTTTTTAACTAATTTAAGATGAAGTGAATACGGTAAAATACGTATGAAGCGAAAAAAGAAAGAAAAACCTATTGGGAAAACAATATCAAATCGACCTTTTTTAAAGCCTTTCATAATATGATCGGCAGCTATTTGAGGTGTCATAATATAAGGCATTTTAAAAGTGTTTTTACTCGTCAGGTTCGTTTCAACAAAACCAGGATTGATAATAGAAATATCAACATTAAATTCTTTGCACTCACAATAAAAACTTTCGGCCATATTTATTAAAGCTGCTTTAGTCGCCCCATAAATAGAAGAATGTGGAAGACCAATATATCCCGCAATACTTGCAACAAATGAAAGATGACCATTTTGCTGTTTGATTAATCTTGGTAAAACAACACTTGAAATATTAATTGCACCCAATAAATTAACATTAACAATTTTAGTGGCTTCAGTTATATCCAAGTTAGTGACAGAAAGCGGAGAGTAGTCGGCCGCTAGATAAATAATTAAATCAATTTCTTGGATTTTTGCAAATTGATTTTTTATTTGTTCTACGTCTAGTACATCCAGAGGAAGAACCGTTGTTTGCGCCGGATATTGATCTTTGATTTCTAATAAAAGTTTTTCTTTTCTAGAAGAAATATAAACATTTGCACCGGCCTTGATTAAGTTAATCGCAAGAGCTTTGCCAATTCCGGAAGAAGCCCCAATAAGCCATATATTTTTGTTTTGCCAATTGGATATTTTTTTATTCATGGTCCTCACTCTTGCTACCGTTGGAGATATTCAACTATTTTAACAGTAATAGTCTTCTAAAGCATTAGACAATCTCTAGATTATTTAGAATTACTTTATAGATCTTTTACAAATCGGTTATACTTAGTAAATGATTATGAATTTCTTAGGTTATTACTCCGTTTGGTGGTCGGTTGCATTGTTTGAAAATTCAAATAAAGCCTACTTGGTAATTTTAGTTTTTTCTATTAACCTTATTTTTCATCTATTAAAAAATCGAAAAAAAATCAAGTCAGAATTAATCTTAATGACTATAATTAGTGTTGTTGGCATTTTATTCGATCTTTTAATGCAAAAGATTGGTGTTTTCGAGTTGAAAGGTCACTTTCTTATATGGTTGCCCTTTATTTGGATAACTTTTTCAACAACTATTTGTCATTCGATGACAAAAATATTTGGACTTAATAATTACATTTTGTTTTTACTCGGTTTAATTTTTGGTCCTTTGTCTTATTTTTCTGCCAGTAAGTTTGATCTTTTAATTTATACGAATTCTTTTTTATATCTATTGCTACATGGTTTTTTTTGGGGTGGACTAATGATCAGTATTAAACTTATCAAAGGACAAAGTCGTGAAGTGTTTTAGTTTATTTATAATTATTCTTTTTGCGTGTTCGTGTTCAACCTCTATTAACGATTATAAAAATGAGAAGCCTGTTTTGAAGTTGGATAATTTTTTTTCGGGCAAACTTATTGCTCATGGTTTTTTCAAAGATCGTAATAATAAGGTTACAAAACGATTTATTGTCAACATGAATGCATCCTGGAAAGATAATATTGGAACTTTAGATGAGGACTTTCTTTATAGTGATGGATCTAAGTCTAAGCGAGTCTGGACTTTAACTAAAGTGAATGAGACTGAATATATTGGAGAAGCTCCGGATGTTATTGGAAAAGCCAAGGGAGTTATTAGTGGTAATACACTGTTGTGGAATTACGTTTTAAAGCTTGAAGTAGACAAAAAAATATATGAAGTAACTTTTGAGGATTGGATGTATTTAATTGATGATTCTAATCTGATGAACCAGTCTTATATGAGTAAGTTTAATATTAATCTTGGGCAAGTTGTTCTTAATATTCAAAAAATTAAATGAATAAAATACTTATAATTATCCTATTTACAATTTCATTTAAGCTAAATGCATTGGAT
>JAURXW010000078.1 GCA_030654205.1 Bacteriovorax sp. | reverse complement strand
TGCCCTTTAGTTGACTAATACCTCGGTCAACCAAATCAACAGTCCTTTGGTCCAAGTCGACAATGTTGGCAAAGGTAAGCCAAATAAAGAATTTGTCGTGCGAATCAACTTCCACTGGAAATAGGTAGCTATGATTTAATCGTGAATAATTAGAGTTAATTTTTTTAATATCACTTTTGAAGTTTGAGAAAATAGTTAGTTTTTTTTCATCTGCAAAAATATCGAGAAGTGAAAAATCTTCTTTAACAAATTGAGTTTCCGTATCTTTTTGATCTTCGGGGTTTTGGGAAATAATATAACTAGTAATCGGGATGATTTTTTTACTTTCCTTGTCCAATTTAAATGCAAAACTATATTCAGTCCAGAGAAGCATGGAGCTAATCTCTAAGAAATTTAAAAGAAGGCTGCGTATCTCGTTATCCTTTGCTTCCAGTTTTGTAATTTTTAGTAAGTAGTCAATTTCCTGATTTTTCTTTGAAGCACTAACGTATTGCTCGTGAAGTCTCTGATTAATATTAAATAAATGTGATGCTCTGTTTTCCAATAAGTTTTCCGCTTTTTCTCGAGCGGCCTGCTCGCGTTTAACAACAACTCTTAAAGCATTTATTTCTTCTTGTGCATCATCTAGATCATTAATTTTTTTAATGCCCATTGAATTACCTACTTTATCTTTATTAAGAATTCGCAATGTTCATGTCCATTATGCATGCATTTGGTTTGTTCAACTTCAGCGTTAACGCCGTATATATGAGAAGCTCCTTTAATTAATCCTTTTGCTAAATAACACAGCTTTCTTTTGGAGAAATAAACAACCGTTATATGATTAGAGTCTATGATAGTTGCTAATACTTTTGGAGGGATTGAATCCGGTGCTAGTTTTTTTATTTCGACATGAACTATATTATCTATTGAGCATAAAAAATCAGGAAAATTGTTGGTTTCAAAAAATTGGGGATATTTTTTTTTAAAATATTTGATAAGAAATATTCCAAATATACTCAATACTTCGTCTGATCGAGCACTCAGCTTTTCAGAAATTACTGCAAGCAATTGAAGAGCCTCTTCATCCTTGTAAGTTTCCGCGGCGGTATAAACTCCAGCAGATTCTACTTGAGATTTTTCTATGATTTCATTCCAAGTACGGTGACCATATTTTCCCTGAATCATTTCAGCTAGCGCGACGAATACTACTCCTTTCATTATTTTCTCCCACGTTATTCTTAGGATAAAATTTCAGAATTATTTTCTCAAGATCTTCTTTTAAAAAAGGCTTTTTTAAATATAAATCAGCACCGAGCTCTATTGCCTTTTCTAGTCTTTCTTCAGAGTCGCCAGAGATAATAATGACCCAAACTTTGTGATTAAGTTTAATTCCTTTAATTATTTTCAAAACATCATATCCATTTAAGTCGCACATATTTAAATCTAGCGTTAGGATTTGAGGTTTTTCTTGATTTAATAGATATCCGGCCTTAAATCCATTTTCGGCAGTAATGACGTTGAATCCATTTGAGGTAAATATTCTCCCAATACTATTGGCTGCATTTATTTCATCATCAATTATAAGGGCTTTGGGAAGATTTGGAGTTATGTTCTTTTCTAAGCTCAGTGACTTAAAATCGTTCTCATTTAAAAATGAAATAAAATCATCAAGAGATATGCGATGATCACCACGCCCTGGAAGTCGATTTGCTTTTATGTATCCCTTGTTGATCCATCTTATGACTGTTCTAAAATTAACTCCACAGTGATCTGCCACTTGACCAGTCGTGAAAAATTTTATTTTTTCTTCTGTCACTCGTAATCCTCTCTTGTTAGGAGAAATATTTAACTAGTGCCTTTCTTGCTATAGATTAACTTGGTTTCAAGAATGTATTCTTTTTAAAGATAGAATTATCCTGACTTTTGTGACATTTCAAAATGATGGAGGAATAACTTTAAATTCTTTAGATTATTACTGTGATTCTTTAATTAGCTAATTTTAGGTATTATCATTTTTAAAAACTGCTTTTCTTGGCAGTTAAATGATATTGAAACTATTAACCTAGACTCACTTTAAATCATGTAACTATCTTTAAAGACGAATTTTGTGACAGAAGCTGTATTTAGCAACTTGTTTTTATTTTTTATTCAAGCCAGTAAATATTTTAGGTATTACTCGGTAATCAAATAAAAGGCCACCTTCTTGAGGACTTTTATAAAGCTCAAGAATCTCGTCATGAGTTAAGGGACGAATTCTTGAAGCATGTCTTGAGCGACTAAATACTTCATTTCTCCACTGCCATACTTCATCCAGTTTTTCTTCAAAGGTGTAAGAATGATTATGATCATTATAATAATCATCTAATTTATTACGTCCAAGAGAGATGGCATTTGAACCTTCGTATCCTGTGACTTCATGTGATTTAGAATCGGTATTTAACAAATAAATCCATTCTCCAGGAATAACATTCTTGGGACTGATTTCATGTTGGATATCTAATAATTTACCTTCTTTATTAGTTTCAGCTAAGTCAAAATCTTTTTCAAAGCTCCACATAATTCCGGGTTCTATTCCAACGAGGGGTTCGTTATCACTGAGAAGAATTTTTTCTAATTTCCTAACCATTGAAAGGTCTTGTTTTATTCTGAAATAATAATCAAGCACGCCTTGAATAACGACCATTTTTGTAGCGGTATAACAACCAATTGAATATTTGTCTTCATTAATAAACATGTCATTAATTATGACATGCACTGGAGTTGCAGTTGTTGGCGATCCTCTTTTCCAATATTTTTTATTCCATGCAGCTGCTGATCCATCAGGCCATCTCCAACTCACTTTTTCCGTCCAGGCTGCAATGTTTTGTCTTATACCAATATGATCAATAAGGGCCTCTGTAGAACAATTAGCTCCACTAAATTCGGTCGTTCGTCCGTGTTGCATTAATGCCATTGCTATTTCTTTTTTTGAAACAGTAAGCACTGACTTTGCTTTAGTTTTATCTTTTTTATTGGCCTTAATAAGTTCGACAACTTCTTCACGAATTTTAAATTGAGATCGATTTATCAAATCCAATGTATTTGTATCTTCCTTCTCTGTATTGAGCGTAAAGTAGAGTTCGTTTCTATTTATTTTATGATTATACCAATTTTCATTAATCTGAAGTGAGTTAAAATATTGGAGTAGCTCTTGATCAATTTTAATTAATTGCTCACTTGAACATTTAAATTTTATTCCATCATGTTCCTCTATGGAACTTGGAGTAACAGACATATTCTTCGAAGGTGTATGGGAACAAGAAAATATTGTGATTAAGAATATAAAAAATGTAAGAAATTTGGTCATTTGCTATCCCTAATTAAAACGATCTAGTTCAATTATATGATTTTTTAGAAAATTAGAAATGAGCGTTTGTTGCCTGTTGGACATATTCTGACTAAGCCTTAGAGGCCTTAGTCTCAATTAATAGGCATTATTGATGTAATGTAACTGAAACTTAGGTCTATGGAGGCAGAATGATTCTAGATGCTTGTGTATAAATTATGTTGTTGAGGACTTCTACTATAAACTACCAAAATAATAACTCTGCGAGGTAAGTTCTTAACTTAGACTGATGGAGGACATATGGCCGCTTTGGAAAATAGGTCAATTACTAAAGAAGAAAGAAGTGTAATTTTCGCTTCCTCTCTGGGGACTGTTTTCGAGTGGTACGACTTTTATCTATATGGCTCACTCGCTGCTATTATTTCCAAACAATTTTTTTCCGGAGTTAATGACACTACTGCATTTATTTTCGCCCTTATGGCGTTTGCAGCAGGGTTTGCAGTTAGACCATTTGGGGCAATATTCTTTGGTCGAATAGGGGACATGGTAGGTAGAAAATATACTTTTCTTGTAACAATTGTTTTAATGGGAATCTCTACAGCAGTTGTTGGATTTCTTCCAAATTATAAGGCGATCGGTATTACTGCACCAATTATTTTGGTTTGTATGAGATTATTGCAGGGTCTTGCGTTGGGTGGGGAATACGGTGGAGCTGCCACTTATGTGGCCGAACATTCACCGATGGGAAAAAGAGGTTTATATACGGCATGGATTCAGACAACTGCAACATTAGGCCTCTTTTTATCTCTAGTTGTTATTTTAATTTCGAGAAAACTTACCGGAGATGATTTTGAAAAATGGGGCTGGCGTATTCCATTTCTTTTATCTTTAGTTCTACTCGCCGTTTCTGTTTATATTAGAACACAGCTTAACGAATCTCCTGTTTTTAAAAAAATGAAAGAAGAAGGCAAGACTTCTAAAGCACCTTTAACAGAATCTTTTGGTAAGTGGAAAAATTTAAAAATTGTTATCTTTGCACTCTTTGGAGCAACGGCTGGTCAAGCTGTCGTGTGGTACACTGGACAGTTTTACGCACTCTTTTTTATGACAAAAATGCTAATGGTTGATGATCAAGCTGCAAATTTATTAATAGCAGCTTCTTTGGCCATTGGGACGCCTTTCTTTTTAATTTTTGGAGCACTCTCTGATAAAATTGGTCGCAAAAGAATTATTTTATCTGGTTGCATGCTTGCAGCATTGACCTATATTCCACTTTTTAAAGCACTTACTCATTATGCTAATCCGGCAGTCTTTGAAGCTCAGAAGAATAATCCGGTTAGAGTAATTGCCGATCCAGCACAGTGCCATTTTCAATTCGATCCAATCGGAAAAGCTAAATTTGTTAGTTCTTGTGATATTGCAAAATCAACCTTGGCAAAAAAAGGAATCAGTTACAGTAATGAAAAAGCACCTGCAGGGGCAGCAACAATTATTTCAATTGGTGCTTTAGGAAATGTTGAATCGTTTGATGGATCGATACTTTCAAATGATGATTTAAAAATACAACAGAAAAATTTTGAAACAAAACTTTTTGAACAATTAAAAAATGCTGGATATCCTTCAAAGGCCGAACCTGCACAAATTAATTACCCAATGGTAATTCTTATTTTATCAATATTAGTACTCTATGTAACAATGGTTTATGGACCCATCGCTGCTTACCTCGTAGAAATGTTTCCTTCTCGTATCAGATATACTTCAATGTCTCTACCTTATCATATAGGGAATGGATGGTTTGGAGGATTTTTGCCTACGGTTGCTTTTGCAATGGTGGCAATGAGTGGAGATATTTATTACGGACTTTGGTATCCAATTGTCATCGCCTCAGCAACAGCTGTTATTGGATTTTTTGTTTTACCAGAGACGAAAGATTGGGATTTGGACCATCACGATTAATTTGTCGCTAATTGTAGTTTTGAATTTTGCTGAAATTTATTGGGGAGGTTTGTATTTGGTAAAGTAATTTTAAAAATACAACCTTTTCCAGGTATATTTGAAACCTTTATAGTTCCACGATTAATGGCCATTGCTTTTTGAGCAATCGTTAAACCTAGTCCAAGTCCTTTGCGATTATCATTTTTTTGAACGAAAGGCTTAAAGAGATCTGCTTTTGTATCAGAGAGACCTCCACATTCATCTTCAACTTCTAGTACTATGTTTTCGCCAACAACATTTCCTCTGACTTGTATTTTTCCTCCCGGATGGGTATATTTAATCGCATTTTGAATAACATTTGAAAGAGCTGTAAAAAGTTGTTTGTGATCAGTTTCAATTTTTAAATTTGGATTTACTTGAATATCGATTGTTTGATTTTTCAAGCCGGCCTCTATTGAAGCCGTGAGTGAAATTTCGTCCAGTAATTTTATCAGATAATCGTTTTCAATACATGGCTTTGCAGACGAATTTTGTTTGACCTCACTCAAGGATTGAGTAATAAGTTCTTCAATTCTTATCAACCCTCTATCTAGAATTTTCCCAGTACTTCCCGCAAAACCAACCGTACCTCTTTTAATCATTTGAAGAGAAATATTAACGCTTGTAAGTGCATTTCGTAACTCGTGAGCTAGAAATCCAAGTTTTTCAATTTCCTGAACACTCTTTTGATAACTATTATCTTGTTCGTATTTAGTAACGGCTCCGGCTATTGCAATATCTAAGCAACGATTAAAATTATGAAATTCTCGAGAGGTAATTGAAAAGTTTTTGGCCGAAGCAAGCTCTGTGGTAGATTCACAAATTGAGCCGTAAGCATGAACAACATGAGATAATGAATACCCCAAACGCATAAATTCGCTACCATGACTTCCTGCGGAAATGGCAAGTTGAACTTCCAGAGGACGACCTTCTGCTAAGGCAAGTGCAGGTTCATCATTTTGAGAAGCCGCTTCTAGTTTGGCACTTGTGTTTATTAAATGTTTTGTATCTCTGCTTTTTGGTTCACTCTCAGAAAGCAGAACAGCAAGTAAATGTTCAAAGAAAATGGATTGTCCTTTTTTGAGCTGCTCAGAGGTTGGGCGGGTGCCAGTTAGTTTAAGCGTTTTTTTTTCAGCAAGATCTAAAATTTCATCTTTATTTTTTAACAAAAATTCATAAAGCATTTATTCATCCCTTCAAAAAAAAATTATTAACTGCTGGGATAATATGCAATCAATATACCATAAATAAATATATGTGAATTCAGGATCTAGGCCAAGGAAGGCGAAGATTGAATTTAAATCGATGAGGCAAAATTGGTTTAGGGAATTATATTATAACTAGTATAATTTAAAGCTATGTATTAGTGGTCTGTTAATTGCAAATTTAATATTCCATGTTTTGGGAATATTAAATGGAAAAATTTATATATGGAACTTTTAGTAAAGGAAAACCAAAAAAATACAAAACCGATGGAAGCTACACCTTTATTTGATAAAGGATTTCGTTCACTTGTTGAAGGTTTAGGGATTGGAGTCATTGTCCATGATGCCAATACAAAAATTTTATACTCTAACCAAGCCGCCTCGAAATTATTGGGATTAAATAAAGATGAAATGCATGGAGTTTATGCAATAGATCCTACTTGGAAATTTATTCGAGAAGATAATACCTTGATGCCCATTGAAGAATATCCCGTTAATCGCGTTTGCATTTCAGGTCAACCATTAAAAGGATTAGTCATAGGTTTATTAGGAGTAGGGCGATCAGCGCCAACTTGGGTCTTGTGTGACGCCAATCCAGAATATAATGAAGAAGGAGAATTGGTTCAAGTTGTGGTAAGTTTTAGCGACATAACACATGAAAAGGAAATGAAAGAAAAAATGCTCGAACTGAAAATTCTTTTTGATGCAGCTTTAGATCAAAGTCAGGTTGGTATTGTTATTGCGGAAGCTCAGTCTGGTAAATTACTCTATTTAAATCAAGCTGGATTTGAGTTAATGGGTGGAACTTGTAACGAGTTAGTAGAGGATTTTGATATTAATAAACTATTTTCTACATGGAAATTATTAGAGCTTGATGGGCGCTCAGTCTGTAGAGAAGAGATGCCTTTAATTTCAGCTTTAATCCAAAAGAAAAAAATTAGCAAAGAATTAGTTCTTAAAAAAATAGATGGGCTCGATCAAATTGTTTGGACTAATGCTTCTCCAATATTTAAACCGGACGGATCTTTAATGGCAGCAATTGCCATTTTTTTTGACACCTCAGCTCGCCATAGACTTGAAAAAGAATTAATTGCTTCTAAAGAGCTTGCAGAAAAAACGATGATGATGAAGTCGCGTTTTCTTGATGTTGCCGCTCATGAATTGCGAACACCAGTGACTTCATTTTCATTACTTGTTCAGCTTGCTCAAAAAAGGCTGTTAAGAGGAGTTGCCGTAGATGGTAATACCTTGGATCGTTTACACTCACAAGCAGAGCGCATTTCTCGTTTAGTTATTGATCTACTCGATGTTTCTAGACTTGAGCGAGAAGGATTAAAACTTCATTTAGAATTAAAAGACGTTGTAAAT
>JAURXW010000069.1 GCA_030654205.1 Bacteriovorax sp. | reverse complement strand
TGGTGCGGGGTAAAGCTTAGCTGCATCTTCTGCTAATACTTGATTGGGAATTAAACTGAAGGATGCAATTATGAATGCAGAGATTCTGTTAACAATTTGAACACGATTCATTTTTTTCATATGCGAATAACCTTTTATTTTAATCAAGTATAAGAGTGTACTTACTTTATTTTAATCTAACTAAGTAAGGTTGATCAACTTAAAAGAAGACACGTATATGAGGAAATTTGCCAATAATTATTGTCACACTTGATGCCTCATTGTTTGATTATCAAAAAGCACCAATAAAACTCAAGTATACTGCAGTTTTTGACGAAGATTAGAAGCTAGAACTATATAGGAAGAAGGGAATTTATGGGTGACCCTAAAAAGAAAGATATTGCGGATCCAGTCAATGATAAAATTCAAGGTAAATTTGATTTAATATTCGGTCATGCTGGTAGTGCCAGTGCAAATTTAGAAAATGTTCAATCAGACGGGGATAGTTCTATGAGTGGCAGTGCCCAAAAGAAGACTTTAACAGAAATGAGTTCACCTAATCTGGACTTAAACTTCGATGAAAGCACAGAGATAGAATTTGAAAGTTCTGCCTCTTCGGCAACCTCTGCAACTGTGGCCATATCAGATCCATTAAAAACAAAAAGCCCGCAAGCTTTAGCCGTCGTTCCTGATGATAATGGGCTAGATTTTGCTCTTGATTTTACAGACAATAGTTCGAGTGAAAGTTCAGATATGACCTCTTTATCGCAAACGGGCCAAGGAATAAATTTACCTCCTATCGAAACAAGTGAGATTCACGAAGCTCAAGATTTAGATAAAACAACTTTTAATAATGATCTTGATACAATGTTTGATTCTGCAATCGAAGAAGCCGCTAGTAGCGTTGCTGATGGTACACAAAAAACAATACTCTTTGACATAAATCAATTGTCTGGAACAAGTTCGTTTGGAGTTGAGACTTCTGATAATACGAATTCATCTGCAGAGTTAATGAGTACTGAAGAGGAAAAAGCCAATATTGAATCAACAATTAAAGATATTTTACGGCCAAAAAATTTAGATTCTGTGGAACTAAGTGAGCTGAGCTCGACCAATAATGATCATGAGGTTGAGAACTTGGATGATGAAATTGTAGACGTTTCTTTGCCAGGATTTAATTTTCAACATACTCCTGCAGAAAGCTCGCAAACCGGGGAATTTGATTTAAGTAGTGTAGATTTTGCTGACCATGATTCTCTCGAAGATATCGTTACTGAAAAGGTCATTGAAGTTGCCCCGGTCAAAAAAATGGAAGTAGCGTCTAGCTTTAACTCAATAGCGCCAAACAATATTGCAGGGCAAGGGCATTCTAGTTATATAAGTGATGAAGAGTCAGGCAGAGTTCAGGCGACCATACGGCAGTTGCGTGAAGAGCGCGAAGGGCTGCTGGAGCAAGTTAAAATATTAAAAGGCGGGCATCGCGAATTAGAGCAGGACAATTTAACTCTTAACGCGGCTTTGGATGAATCGAAAATTGAAGTTTCAATTTTAAGAAAGCGCCATATGGTTGAAGTAGATGATCTTAAATATCGTTTGTCATTTAATGAAGAAAAAAAAGCTATGGCCGAAGCGAAGTCTCGCCAGGCAGAAATAAAAATAGAAAAACTTGAACAGCGTGTTCGCATCGATTTTAATCAAGTTAAGCAACGTGAAAAAGAATTGGAAACAAAGCTTGAAATGCTAACTCTAGACGTTGACTCTCAGGTGCAAACAAGAGAACAAAAAATATTAGAATTAAGAAGGAAAATTGATTCGTTAGAATTTAATATGGAAAATGTATCAATAAAAGAACAAAAATCTCAAGACGATAAAAGAAGACTAGAAGACAAGCTTAACAAAATAATGAAAACCCTTCGTCATTCGATTAAAAACATTGAAGATGACGTTGAAATATCAACAGATGACAGTAGCGATAATAATCAAAACGCGAATCACCGTTTCGGAAAAGCATAATTATGAAAGAAGTAATAAATTTTTTAAGTAATTTTCCATTTTTTGAAAGCGAGAAAAATCTCTTTTTGCATATGGAGGAATTTCTTGTTTCCGAGTACCAAATTCGACCATTATTAGTCTTTTCCATTCAAGATAAATTTCCAGTTATTCATCTTGATAAATGTAGAACCGTCTTAGGAAAAGCAGACCGGTTGCAACTGTACAGTGCTAAGTTATTAGATGAGCTTATTATTCAACGTGGAGAATTGAAAACTCTTCCTTGCCTCACTGTTAAGGTTGAAAATTGTTTTTATTATTATTTAAATTTAGGTTTAAAAAGAAATCAGTTTTATTTTACAATTTTTTCTTCTCCAATTGAAATTTCAACAGAAAGCCTTAAATGTCTTTCAAGTTTCATGAGTAGTCATTTGAAAATTGTTGAAAAATTTGATGAGCTTTATAAAGGACAAGAACTTATTCACATTGATGATGTGACTGGTCTTTATAATCAACGTAAGCTTTATAAAGATTTGGCATCATTAGTTGAAAAGTACCAAAATATAAAAGATTCTTTTTGTGTTCTTTTTATCGATATTGATCATTTTAAAAGAGTGAACGATAATTATGGGCATTTAATTGGAACAAAATTACTAGAGAATGTTGCCAAAGATATCAAAGGCCTTCTGCGAGATTCTGATATTAGTTATCGTTATGGCGGAGATGAATTTGTTATAATTTTAGTGGATTCAGATGGGCAATCTGGGAAAATCGTTGGCGAAAGGATACTTGCAAAAATTTGTTCGCAAGATTATTCAGTTGATTTTCGAGATGAAAGTAAGATTATAAAACTAAGTGTTTCTATTGGGGTTGCAGAATTTCCAACTGATGCTAAAAACGCCCAAGAGGTTTTGGCCATTGCTGATAGAATGATGTACGAAGCAAAAGAATCTGGAAGGGGATTAGTTTTTAATACCCAAGATGTTTTTAAATCAAGTCTCAAAAAAATAGTAAAGCAAAAATAGCGAGTTTTATGATCATTCTGGTGTTAAGCGATTTGCATCTTGGGAAAGGGAAATTTTTAAAGAATGGTCAACTCAATCTTTTGGAAGATTTTTTAGAAGACGAAAAGTTTTTTGATTTTTGTGATTATTATTCAAAAGGTGAATATGAAAAAGAAGAAGTTCACCTGGTGCTTAATGGAGATATTCTCAATCTGATCCAAATTGATGTTGATGGAGTTTACACCAATATTATTGATGATGAAGTTACCAAAAAATCAATCGATTCGATCGTTAAGGGTCATCCTCGATTTTTTGAGGGGCTTAGAAAGTTTTTTAAAGTTCCCAATAAACATATCACTTATATAATAGGTAATCACGACTCAGGGATGGCCTTTATAGAAGCGCAAGTTGCTCTAAGACGCTACGTTGGAGAAGATCTACAATTTTGTTTTGATGTTAATTTAAATGGCGTTCATATTGAACATGGACATCGCTTTGAAGTTATCAATACA
>JAURXW010000067.1 GCA_030654205.1 Bacteriovorax sp. | reverse complement strand
AGTATTGATATTGTTCTTGGTGAAGTAGATAGATAGTTAAAGACAAGCTAACAATTAATTTTAGGATAATTATGGAAACGATTCACCTTAAAAAAAATATTGAACCAGAACTGACATTTACTCAGTGGTTTAAAAATGTTTACGAGGCCGTTAAAACGACAATGATTGGAATGGGCATTACTTTTAAGTATGTCTGGGGACGAGATATTGTAACAATCGAGTACCCAGAAGTTAGAGAAGAGCTTCCTTCAAATTCTCGTTCGCGTTTATTTAATGATGCTGAAAATTGTATCTCATGCTTACAATGTGCAGTTTCTTGTCCGGTTGATTGTATTTATATTGCAGCTGTTAAAAGAGCAACAGATGCTCCAAAAATTAAGACGAAAGACGGTACACCTATTCGTCTAGATCTTAAACAATACACTATCGATACGGCCCTTTGCATGTACTGTGGTTTGTGCACAACTGTTTGTCCGACAGAATGCTTAACTCATACTACTGACTATGAATTTGCTTCATACACAGTGGCCTCCATGAAGTATGACTATCTCGCTCCTGATATCCGCGCGTGGCGAACACGAATTGTTAAATCTTAAAATATTGATTGAATTCATAACGGCCCCTCCAAACGAGGGGCTTTTTTTTTGGAGCCTTCTATGCCTGATAATGCTGATGATAAAATTGTGAAATATAAAGAAGTTTTTTTCTACTTTCTACGCTTAGGGGCCCTTGGCTTTGGTGGTCCACTCGCTATCGTCGGTTCGATTCAAAAGGATCTTGTTGAGAATAGAAATTGGATGAATGAAGAAGATTTTAATGCCACATTTTCACTTATAAAAGCAATGCCTGGTCCTGTGGCCTTTCAAACTGCAGTTTTTATGGGGAGAGTGAGAGCGGGATTTTTAGGAGGAGCAATCGCAGGTTTTTGTCTTGTTGTTCCTGCCTTTTGCTTAATGATTTTATTTTCTCTTTTTTTTAAATCAATGAATGAACTCGCTTTTACTCGCTCACTTCTTCAAGGCATGCAAGTGGCCGCACTTGGAGTAATTCTTGGAAGTTTAAAGGGTCTTGTTAAAAATAATATGAAAGAATTTTTCTTTTGGGTTCTCGTTATTATTGCAGGATTAATAAATTTTTATCATCCATCGATTGAGCCCATTATTATTATTGGATTTGGATTGTTAATAGTTGCTTTCAAGCAGTGGCAGAGAAATTCTCATAATCAATTAACTCTTATGAGTGTCGCTGCTCCAGTTATATTTTTTTCCAGTACGGTTCGCGATCTTGCATTGGTTTGCTTTAAAGCGGGAGCATTGGTTTTTGGTACCGGGCTCGCTATCGTCCCCATGCTTCAACACGATGTTGTTGTAAAATACCAATGGCTCTCGCAAAGTGAATTTTTGGATGCTCTGGCCTTTGGGCAAATGACTCCAGGTCCAGTGGTCATTACCGCGACTTATATCGGACACAAATTGGCAGGAATGCCAGGTGCAATCATTGCCACTGTGGCCATTTTTGCTGCAGCATTTTTTCATATGTCGACATGGTTTCCACTTGTCGTTACTCGCTTACGTGGAAAAAAATGGATTAATGATTTTGTTTTTGGGGCCGTTGCCGCTGTCGTCGGACCGATTATTGTGACTGTTTTAAAAATGGGATATGATATTCCATTTAATTTTTTCCTAATGAGTTTAGCGATAATTGTTTTTATTTTTACTTTAACAAATAAGGTTCCCCTGTGGCTTTTGATTCCACTTGGGGGTGTGTTGAATTTAATTTTTATTAAATTAATCTAATATAATATGCTACAAAGCATTTAAGTAATACTCATTTTAATTTAAGGGGTTTTCATGCGATCTTCAATATTATCAAAAATAGTTTATTGTCTATTACTTCTAGTAGTTTTATCTTTTTCTATAATCGATAAAAATGCGATTGCTTACTCTGTGGCCAACTGTTCAATCTGTTCGACTAAATGCACATCTTTAGGAAAAGTTGTAGATACTTGTGAGCCAGGTTTTTTTCCCAATTATATTTGTCTTTGTATATTTGCACCATATTAGTTATGGCCCTTTAGCTTCTTTTCGCGAAAATAAAAACTTCATCTGACTAAGCCATTCAGTCCAGAGTCCTTGGTTTTCATAAACTTTATCAATCACAACTGTATCGGCGAACATATCATGTAGGGTTTGTTTTTTATTATTAAAAATTGCGATTAAGTAACCAATTCCTAAAGTTAGACCTGATAACCAAGATGAAAAATAGCGAATATAGGCATCTTTTAAAGAAAGTTTATCGCCATTTGTGCGGCAAACAGAAATTTCAGCTAAATATTTACCTGGAGTTGCTCTGACGTTTGATGATTCGAAAATAGGTTTGTAGAAAAAATGCATAACGAAAGCGAGGGGAAATAAAAAAACTGTTCTGATACAAAGAGTACTAATCGCCGATAAAATAATACCATCTATGATAGCGGCAGCAGCTCTTCTCCAAAGATTTGAATACACCATTTAATTCTCCTTCTAACGATTTACTTATTATTTTGAAAGCGTAATAAAAGTCACACTTAAAAAAGCAAAAAATATTCCTATAATTTTCATGATATTTAAACTGATATCTTCTACCACGAAATCCCAAATAATACTTGTTATCATTTGTGCTGCGATGAGACCTACCGTAACCTTTACTGCACCAAGTTTTGCGATAGCAAAAGGAATTCCGGCAATAATTAAAAAACCAAATATTGGAGGAAAAATGTACCACCACTTATAGGTTGTCAGTGGAGCTTTGATTTGAAAAAAATCGGGGAGCGAATTTGAAAAATTTTTCACATAGAAATAAAAAAATAGACAAATTCCAAGAGAGCCAATGTTTGTGATAAGTGCAGCCTGAGTAACACCAATGGTTGTTGAAATTTGGCGATTGAATGTCCCTTGAAGAATTCCACAACAGCCGATAAGAAGAGGCAGGAGTATTGTCCAGTTCATTAATTTCCTTTGTTTTTAAAATCGATTAAAAAACCTTTAAGATAATCACCTTCGTGAAATCCCTTGAGAGGTAAGCAATCCTCACTTAACTTAAGTCTTTTTCCGATATTAACTTTGTTGGCAAACTCTGTGGTGGCCACAATTTGTTTTAGCTTTTCTTCAAACTTATTCCAACTAACAGTATGAGTATTTAAAAAGACAAATAGTGAGCCATTAGGTGCCAATAACTGAAGCATTTGGGGTAATAATTTTTCATAAGATTTCAGGGCACTCGAAGTAGTCGTACCATCACTCGAAGCACTTGGAGGATC
>JAURXW010000063.1 GCA_030654205.1 Bacteriovorax sp. | reverse complement strand
ATTTACCAAGGGCTTGATGAATTACAAAAATGGTCGGCATCAGTTGTTGTTAGAATACCAAATTATTTAGCCAATTTAATGGAATGGATTTTCATAGTTCCTTTTTTCACATTTTTTATCATTCGCGATTCAGACTCTTTTAAAAAGACACTTTTAAGTTTTACCCCAAATGTAATTTTTGAGCGCTTTTATTACGTAATCCATGTTTTTAATCGACAACTTGGAAACTACTTTTTTGCAAAATTTGTTGAAGCTGTTATCGTCGGGGGAATTATTACTCTTGGGCTTCTAATAATGGATATAAAATACGCTGTCATTTTAGGATTCATTGCTGGAGTAACAAATATTGTTCCATACGTTGGTCCATTTTTAGGAATAGTGCCTGCCATCGTTATGGGAATGATGGAGTATGGAATGACTTCTCCTACAATGGGAGCAGTTCTCATTTTGTACGCCGTAGCAAACGTCGTAGACATATTCTTTGTTTTTCCATTTTTAGTTTCTAAGATTGTTAATCTTCATCCAATGATAGTTGCAGTCAGTGTTATCGTAGGATCGCATTATATGGGTATTACTGGCATGGTAATATCTATTCCAGTAGTTGCCGCGATTAAACTTATTATTACAGAAATTTACAATGAAATTTACACTGAGCGCTCTAGGTGATACGATACTTTTAATAGCTAAGTTAACTGGAGTTTGCGTTGAGAATATTGAAATTATTACTAGTAGCTTTATCATTAATTGTGATTTCTTGTGCGACGAAAAGACCCGCTGGAACAACTGAGGCTGAAGTACTTTTTAAAGAAGCCAAGGATTTAATTTCGAAGTCTCGCTTTATACAAGCTTCTGAAAAACTTAATTCTATTCGTTCGCAATATCCATACAGCTATTACGCTACTCATGCAGAGCTTTTACAGGCAGATATCCTTTTTTCACAGGAAAATTACGCTGAAGCCGCTTCTGCTTATATTTTGTTTCGAGACTTCCATCCCAAATATACTGAATTAGGCTATGTCATCTTTAGAATTTCAGAATCGTTTTATCGTCAACTTCCTTCAACATACGACCGTGATTTAACTGCAGGAATGGAAGCAATTAAATATTACAATGAGTTGATACAAAATTATCCCAATACAGAGTATGTAAAGGAAGCTCAGAGCAGAATTACTCAAATTGAAGAAATGGTTGAAAAAAAAGAAATATATATTGCAGACTTTTATTTTAAAACTAAAGACTATGAAGCCGCCAAGGCCCGTTATGAAGACGTTTTAAAAACACTAAAAAATAAAGAAGAAAAATTAAGAATTTTAACTCAAATAGATGAAGCATCAGCACATATCACTCACTGAGGTTTAAATGTACACTTCAAACAACGAACAATTATTAAAATCAGCTCGAGAATGTTTCGATAAACTTGAGTACAAAAAGACACAAGTTATACTTAATGAGATTATTGAATCTGATGATCACAACATCGATGCATTTTTCCTCTTGGCAAATATTTTTCATATTAATGGGGAAATTGGTAAGGCCATAAAGGCTTTCACAAAAGTTTTGAGTTTGAATCCAGAGCATACCGATGCGGCCATCAGTTTATCAGTTCTCTATAACGATATTGGACAATACGAAGAAGCCCGAAAGGTTTTTGAGTCGGCCAATGAAAGAGTGAAGGGGAAAAATAAAGGCCCTGGATTATTAGAAGACAAACATATCAATAAAAAATTTGCATCTAAGCATTATGAAATAGCAGACTTGTATCTTTCTTATAATAGATATGATGAAGCGCTCTTTGAATATAATAAAGTAATTGCTCTTGATTCAGAAAACTTAGAAGCTAAAATAAAAATTGCAAAAGTGTATGCCAAAAAAGGATTCACCGCTAAGGCCATAGAAGAGCTAAGAACTTTAAAGAATGAAGAGCCTAGCTATGCTCCTGCGCGCATTGCCCTTGGTGTTCTTCATTATGGAAATGGAAATATTCTTGAGGCCCAAACTGAATGGGAAAAGGTACTATTAAAAGATCCATTTCACGCTGAAGCAAGTATGTATTTGAATTTATCAAGAACGGCAACGGAAACAAATTTAAGAACTTTATAAATAGCAGCTTTTACTTAAAAATAAAAAAGCCCTCTTAATGAGGGCTTTTTTTATATAAAAATAAATATCAAATTAGTTTGCGTCAGGTGAACTTTTATTAGCATTGGTGTTTTGCGAAATATTAGTATGAACAACAGTCGTACCTTGTTCTTTGTTGACAGGAGAAACGTTTGTTCGTTTTGAATCATCTGAAGCGTAGTTCACAATATATTTTTTTAGGTCCATATACATTTTAAATCTAACTTCAAGTTTTGAATCTTGTAGAACAATCTGTCTTGCATTTTTTGTTTTGTTATTGATGATAATTGGGGCCTTTAAATTTGCCGACATCTCAGTAACGTTTTGTGGAATTGTTAATACAGTGTAGACACTTGCATTTTGCAAGTTCTCTAAACTTAAGCTGTTAAGTTCAACAGGTAAAAGTTTAATCATGTAGTTGGGTTGGAAAATTTTCGGCTCAATAATCGGAAACGCAGTAGCTGAGTCATCGATTGATTGTAACCAAAGAATTAAAGTTTGATCACCTGGATCAACGATAAAAAATTTTTTCAAATTTTCAAAACCGAGTAAACCTTCTGTAAACTCAATGATGTCTTTTTTATCGACTTCTAATTCGCCGAATCTTGTAGTTTTGATTTTCACTCTAGGCCTCCGTTGAGCAAAAAGGTCGAATAACCGACCTCTGCCAACGATTCTAGCAGTCGTAGGGGCAAAAGAGCAAGCAGGAAATTACTTCTTGTTTAACTCATTAGCCAAATTTGTGATGGAGCTTAAATCGGCCTGGGCAGCTTCAGTGTTTTGGTCTTGAATAGCCTTGTAAACTTCTTCCCGATGGATTTTAGTTTCAGGGGGCGCCTTAATACCTAAACGTACTTGCTTAC
>JAURXW010000036.1 GCA_030654205.1 Bacteriovorax sp. | reverse complement strand
CACCAAAATTACTTTGCCAGAAACGGTAAAATAAATTTAATTCTCGTTACCCCTTCACCTCTAATTTTATCTGTCTCGACTTGTGAAGAATATTTTTGATATCTAAGGCATTGATTGTCTCTATCTGAAACAAGATCCTCTTCTCCTCTTACCAAAATGCCTTCCACTAATTGAGTTTTTTCATTAATTAGAGGAGAACCTGAATTTCCATGAAAAGAATTTATGCGAGTTTTAAAAAAGGCAGCATTAGAATTCTCACTTATTACGGCAGCAGAAGAATAAACTAAAGGAAGTCCTAATGGATGACCAATTAAATAAACTTTATCCAGAGTAGAAATGATTCCACTCTTTCTTATTTTTAAAGATGGTCTTTGACTTTTACGATCTAATTTAATGATTGCATAATCTTGATCAATACCTTCTCCATAAACTTGGGCCACGATCTCTTTACAGTGATAAATATTTTTATCAACCGTTTTAAAACCACGTGGTATTTCAGAATCAGCATCTACATCAAAAGCAATAAGTTGATTATCACAAGCATATTGATTTCTAAAACAATGTCCTGCCGTGGCCAATAAGTCCTCTCCAACTAGAAAACCAGTACAAGCACTTCGGTAAGCATGATGATTGGCAAAGTGCTCGTCGGGACAAATATTGATTCCCACTGGAGGCAAATCAGAAAGCAAATTGGCAAAAATAACTTGTTCATTGTTTTCAAAAATCAGATCGTCACTATTAAAAATTAACGCCACAGAACGCGAATAATTTACAACCTGGGGGCTTAACGATGAGTTGCTTGAAATAAGTTGGCGATTATCTATATCATAAATGGAATCAGTATGATTTTGAAAACCTGCATTTGATAATACAGGTAGCACTAAAAATAAAAAAGTTATAAACCACTTCATAAGACGCTCCATCGATCTACATATACTCTTCTTTCATTTTTTCTATATATTTTTTTTCTAATTTTTTAACCAGCCCATTTTTTTCATATTCAGTAATTTTACGAACGAGATAATCCCCTATTTCATCTTTATTCCATGGGGACTTGATTGAAACAGGTGCATACATCCCAGTGATAATCACACGATTGGGAAGAAAAGTAACTGTCTCACTTAATTTTAATTTTTTTAAAACCGAAAGCCCTGAATACAATCCTGCGACAACATATTCAGCTCGATCTAAATTTAAAAATTTAAAACATTGCTCGGTCGTACTCAACCTATCAATATGCAAATCACTTTTATCAAAATTATCAAATTCCGTTCCAAAGCTATCGTTAATAATAGCGACACCTCTATGATTTTTTAAATCGGTCAGGTTTTTAAAATTAAATTCTTTACCTTTTTTTACAAATAAAACGGTCTCGTCCATAAAGATTGTTTTTGGTGAAAAATTATAAAACTTTACTCGCTCCTCATTTTTATAAGGTGGTACTAAGATATCTATATGCCCAAGCTTAACTTCTTCTTGGGCCCGGCCCCAGGTTTCAACATAAACAATTTGCGCTTTTACATTGATTTCAGCAAATGCTTTTTCCAAAATTTCGATCGTTATCCCTATCAGTTCATTTTTATTTTTATCCTTCCATACAAAAGGTGGATACTGAGGATGACCAGTAATTTTAATTACTCGATTATTTGGCAACACCATTTTCTTAAGATCTGCATCGCTTAAAGCAAATGCAGATTGAATAAAAAAAGACATAAGTGCAAAAAAAAGTAATATCGTCTTTTGCATAAACTTTCTCAACTAACGAAGAAAAAGCATATCGTAATATTTTGGAAGACTGTAAAATTGATTCGGTATCAATTCTTCAAGATCATTACAAACTGTTGCCATTTGAGTGCTAGTGCTCATTAGTTCCAGTGCAATTTTTTCTGCGTATTTTTGGTGATCATCATGATTTCCTGAAAGCTCTTTGTGAAGACTTTGAGATAAAGCATAAATCTCATCTATTTTTGCAGAAACTTTTTTATATGAATCCATTTCAAATTGAGAAGCTACTCCGATATCAGTTTGATTTTTGATGACTCTCGCTAAGACATTTTTATATTCAAGTCCTGAAGGAATAACGAATTGATGAATCATATCGATTAGAGTTTCAAGCTCAATTTCTCGAATTTTAATATAGCGCTCAAGTAGAATATTATAACGAGTTTCAATTTCTTCAGCTTTAAAAATTCCCAGTTTAACTAAAAAATCATAAGTCCCTTTTTCAGTCATAGTTTTTAAAGCCTCAGGAGTCGTGCGAAGATTTGGCAATCCTCTTTTTTGTGCCTCAGTTACCCATTCTTTAGAATAACCATCTCCGTTAAAGACGGCTTGAAAAGATTGTGAAGTTAATTTTTTTGTTAAACTCATTAACGACTGATCAATTGATTGTCCCTTGGCAATTTCTGCTTCCAGATAAACATTGGCCTCTATCATAACTTCTGTAACGGCCGCGTTTAAAATAGTCATTGGAAAACCAATTGCATGGCTTGAACCAACGGCCCTAAATTCAAATTTATTTCCGGTAAAAGCAAACGGTGAAGTTCTATTTCTATCAGTATTATCTTTTAATAAATGCGCCAGTTGGTTTGTTCCCAAATCCATTACATTATTATGAGTTGGTGTAAAAGATTTATCTTCGGCGATAGCATTAAAAATTTTAAAAAGAGTGTCTCCCAAATAAGCAGAAATAATACTTGGAGGAGCTTCATTGGCCCCAAGGCGGTGGTCATTTCCCGCACCTGAAATGGCCATTCTCAATGGTTTTGCATGACGATGAAGTGCTTCAACAATAATAGCAACAGTGGCCAGAAAGCGTAAATTTTCATGAGGCTCATTGCCAGGTTCAAGTAAATTTAATCCATTATTATCACTCATTGACCAGTTAACATGTTTTCCCGAACCATTTATTCCGGCAAAAGGTTTTTCATGAAGCAAAATCATCATTTCATGTTTTTCGGCCACTCTCTTCATGGTCGTCATTATCATTTGGTTATTATCAGCGGCCACATTGGCCTCAGTAAATATTGGCGCTAATTCAAATTGCGCAGGGGCCACTTCGTTGTGGCGAGTTTTTGAAGGTATACCCAAGCGATGAAGTTCATAATCAAGTTCTTGCATAAAAGCTAAAACGCGATCAGGAATTAATCCAAAATAATGATCTTCCAATTGTTGGTTTCGAGTTGAAAGAGCACCAAAAAGCGTTCTTCCCGTCATTACCAAGTCTGGTCGAGCAAAATAAAAAGCTTTATCAATTAAAAAATATTCTTGTTCAGCACCACAAGTGACTTGAACATTGGTTGTATCGGTAGAGCCGGCCAATTGAAGAAATTTTGTCGCCACAGTATTTAGTTTTGAAATTGATCTTAAAAGAGGAGTTTTAATATCTAGAGCATCACCATTATAAGACACGAAGGCCGTAGGAATACAAAGAGTCCGTCCATTGACTGCTTCAATTAAAAACATTGGTGAAGTTAAATCCCAAGTTGTATATCCACGAGCTTCAAAAGTTGAGCGTGAGCCACCATTAGGAAAAGATGAAGCATCAGGTTCACCTTGCATAAGTTGACCTGCCGATAAACGCTCTATGGCCTTGCCATGCTTATCAAATTGAAAAAAGGCATCATGTTTTTCTGCTGTTCCACCAGTCAGAGGTTGAAACCAGTGACAAAAATGAGTTGCACCATTGTTAACGGCCCAAGTTGTAACCGCTTTTGCAACCGCCTCAGCATGTTCTTTTTTTATGCCTTTGCCTTCTTCTATGGCCTTGACGATATCTTTTTTAACTGAATCAGAAATATCTTCAGAAGTTTTAAAGTCAAAAGTTAATTCGCCATAATAATCGCTCACTCTTTTGGTCGCGCCTCGATTATCTTTTGGTATATTAAAATGTCTCGGTGTTCGTGAAGTAGCTTTGCTACGTATCGAAGAAATGTAATCTCTAGAATCGTTGGCCGTTGAATTCATAATTCCCCCTGAAGTATCGTCTATTCTTCAGGCGTAATTGTAGGACTTAATCGGCAAAGTTTAAAGAATTTTTTAGAGAGTTTTTAAGCACATCATAGTTATCAATGTGAGAAAAAGTATAATTGTAGCTAACGTAGCCTGCATTTCTTCTGGCATCATAAACAAAGTCCAAGGTTAAATTTAAGAGGTTGTCTGTTATGACAAATTTTTATTAACTGGGCAACACGTTTTATGATAAAAACAACACACTGTGCAATTCCAACTAAATAACTTCAAAAAGATCGATGCAAATCGAATATAGCTCCTCAGTCCCGGAATCGTGAATAATCTTATGACTTTCTTCAATTGCATTATTACAAACTTCTAAAATTTCCTTGTAACTTTTTTTATCAATCGTAAATACTGAAGAAAAATGCAAATTATTTTTATTTTTAGCTTGAATTGATTTTAAGACTTGAGTTCTTAAACTGACTTGATAAGGCTCATTGAGGGATGAGTTTTTGGGCAAATGAATCGACTCTCCCCTAAAAATCCAAAGATCATTTTCACGATTTACCAGCTGGTGCTTTTCCAAAAATTTTAAATTTTCCAAAACTAAAGCTTCTGGCAGATGAAAGCGCTCAGCGAGAGAATTGATCGTTTGATACTGCTTGGAGCTGGTGGCAATATGGATACTTGAAGGTATCCAACTTGCGAAATATTTAGCTATAAAAGTTTCATTCTCACGCGCAATTTTTGCACGTACTTTATTGTTTAAATCATCTTGATGGTCTTGCATTTCAAGTCGCTTATTTTCAAGATAGCCCACAAGCTCTCTGGTGGCGGCCCTTGAGAGACGCAAAAGTAAAATAAAATATTCTGACTCAAGATCATTTAGTTTTAAAAATAAAACTAGTTTTATAGCGTGATCTTCAGTTAATTCAACTTTGCCTCGGAGTACTTGGGAAAGATAAGCAGCTTGGCAATTCATGGCCTTGGCCAAAATAGATTGAAAACCCCTCGTGCCTGAGTTCTCGCTAATTAAACTTATCAGATATTTCTTATAGTTATCAAACTTTAGGGGGGAAAGCATAAGTCCTCATTTGTGTATAAATTATATACCACTTTACGCTATGTTATATATTAAATATATATCATAGCGAGTTTGATTTTAGTATAAGTGGGCAAGAAATTTATTACAGGAGAAATATATGAAATCTTTATTAATTGCTTTGTGCTGTTTGATTTTAAACACAGCTGTAGTGTTGGCCGGACCTTCGGTAACAGGTGGACTTGGGATAGAACAAAATTTTGAAATATGTGAAAATAAAAATTTAGATATTCACTTGAGACTAGCTTCTGAAATAACGCCAGAAAATTATTTTGCTTTTTTAAGTGAAGGAACTGAAAAATCTACGACTCTAAAGTGTTTTGAATCTAATACTGCTCAACAAGTTTGGCATTGTGAAGAACAAAGAGCTGGAGATGGTCAATTCCAAATCCAAATCAACAGAGGTACTGATGGAGTAAAATACGGAGTTGTCTATAGACTTGATATTTTCAGAAAACTATTTGAACTTTATAGATTAACTTGTGACCAACAAGTTTCAAATAAATAATTAAAATGAGAAGGCCAGCATTCGAAAGTTACTTCGAATGCTGGCCTTTTGTTATTTAGGATTTAAAACTCTTTCAGCAACTGCCCTTTCACTAACCGCAATCCCCTTAAGTTTAGGAGAAGTGACTCCGACATTGAAAGAAATATTTTGTAAATTTGAAAGTCTTGCGATTGTAAAATTATAGCTTTCGTTGACTCTTAAGTATTTTGCAAATTCATTGAAACGATCTTTAAGCGTTCGCATTCCATTAATAGCAATGATTTCATCCCCTGCATTCAGACCCGCCTTATAGGCAGGACCATCTAGAATAACGGCTTTTACAATGACTCGGTCCCCTTGAAAATCAGCATCGAACCCTAACCAGGGAGTCGTTGATTTATCCCAATCAAAACGAAGTCCAGCTTTTAAACAAAGAGATTCTAAATCTATTTCTTCTGTGGTCGAAGTCATGATTTCAAATTTTTCTCTAATTTCACTCCCTCCAACTTCTTCAATTATTTTATAAACTTGATCAGCAACGACACCTCTTTCTGGATGGGCTAAAAAATCGCTCCATAAAAGAGCAAGCACATCGTTAATGCTTTTATTTTTTTCACTCAATAAAATATTGAGAGCAAAAAAGACAATTCCACCTTTGAGATAATAACTAATACTTGAATTATTTGAGTTTTCATCTGGTCGATAAAGTTTTATCCAAGCGTTGTAAGAAGACTCATCGAGTGAATGAAATTTTCGCCCAGGTATTGCGTAATAACGATTGATATTATCTTTTTGCATCTCCAAATATTCATCTAAAGAAATAAGACCCATGCGGTAGACAAAAAGTTCATCCATTAATGATGTTAAACCTTCGGCCAGCCATAATAACTTTGAGCTTGCTTCCTTTAAATAATTAAAAGGTCCAAGTTCAATAGGACGAATTCGCTTTACGTTCCACGTGTGAAAATATTCGTGGGCCACGAGGGCCAGGTAATTAATATAACCTTTTCGACTTGTTAATTGAGTTGGGCAAAACTGCAGCGCCGTTGAATTTTTATGTTCTAACCCACCAAAAAGTCCCGGTGAAAAATGATTAATAAAAACATATTTTTCGTAAGGCAAGCCCCCCATAAAACTTCCAATATGCTCTACAATTTTTTTTGTGTCGCCTTTGATATCATGATTGTGAGGAAGCTGAGCTCCATAAATTGCTATATGATGATCAACTCCAAAAGATTGAAATCCATCCGTAATATGACAACCAATTTCTATTGGAGAATCAATTAGATCATCATAATCAGGAGCTTCATAAAGAAAAATGTCCCGCTTTTCAGATATATCTTTGAGAGCAGTGGTTAAATGTGACCACGCAGGAGGAAAAACAATTTCAATTGTTGGATTTTCAATTGGGTGATTGAGAACACCCATTAACAGAGTTGGTAAATGTAAAAATGCGTGCGAATCATCAACGTGAGATGTTCGTACTGTAAGCTCATGACAATAAACTAAGTAAGAGAGACTAAACGTGTCATCCGTTTTTTTTAAATCACTTTTACTCCAATCCATTCTAAAAACAGAAGTATCTATTTGTTCAATATCTAATCGCTCCCCATTTTTTGTTGAGCCCATAAGTCCAGATATATGACGAGAATATTCACGTATTAAATAGGAACCAGGACTCCATCTTGGGAGAAAAAAGTCCAGTGTTTTTTCATTACATTCTTTTTTTCCTTCGATAATAACGCGCACTTGGTGCGTCGAAGGTGATTCAATGACGAGTTTATAGCGTAGCCACATAAAAAAATCCTTTTTTGACTTGTAAAATCTTTTTTGGTTGGATAGTACTCGAATGCAATAATAACACTTTCAATATCTTTTCGCATGGGAAATTCGCATGGGATTTAAACAAAACGAAGTTAATAAGGATTTAGTCCTTCCTCCAGTCATCATGTTCACTGAGCGTGCACTGGCGCAACTTTTACTTATTATCGAAAATGATTTTACCTTAGCTGGCAAATACTTTCGTATAGTCGTATCAGGCAAAGGCTGTGAGGGCTTTACTTATGCTGCAGGCTTTACCGACTTAAACGATGACGATTTTCAAGTTCGCATCGCGAATACTGAACATGAAATATATGTTGTAGTAGACCCTTTTGCTGGTTTCTATTTGCAAATTGCTTCAGTCGACTTTATTCAAGATTTTAATCTTGATGCAGAAGGCTTTGTCATAGTCAATCACGCTCAAAGTGAATTTAAAGGTAAATTCTGGAGAGCAGCACCTGAAAAAACCCCACCAATAAAAAAATCATCACCTGAAGAGGTTAAAGATGCTTGATTTTCGCTATCTAAAAGCATTTATGCTAACAGCGAAATATTCAAGTTTCTCAAAAGCGGCTGAAGAATTAAACATTGCCCAATCGGCCGTTAGTCGCCAAATAAAATTGCTCGAAGACTCACTTCAAGAAGAACTTATTATTCGTTCTTCGAAAAAAGTTATACTTTCTGAAAAAGGAAAAGAGCTTTATCAAGCTTCATTGAGTTTTCAAAAAACTTCTCATCAAATTTTTGAACGCGAAGATCAGCTTCCACTTAATATTGGCATTCTAGAAGGATTACTAAAAACTTGGTTTACTCCCTTGTTAACTGAATATGTAAAAAATCAATTAAGAGATATAAGTGTTCACGTTGCCGACATTCCAGAATTAAAAAATGGTATTGAGGAAGGTAGATACGATGTTATTTTTGGAACTGAAAATATTCAATCGGAATTAGTAACTTCTCTAAAATTATTTGAAGAAAAACTCGTCCTAATCGGCAAAGGCGAAATTAATCGTAAAAAATTGCATGAGCACCGCTGGATCGTATTTTCTAATAGTGATCATCTTTTTAAACTTAGTAAAAATAAAAGTGAATCTATTGTTATGGTGAACTCGTTTTCTTCGATTATTTCGTTAGTTAAAAATGATGTTGGTATCGCCATTGTCCCCGATCATCTTATTCATAAAGACGATCAATTAAAAGTCCAAGAGGTTCCAGGCCTTCCTTCATCTCAAATATTTTTAAGCACTCTTAATTATAAAAAAATGCCCGAAAGAATTAAAATGCTTGCGGATATAGTAAAGAAAAAATAAATTCACATTAATTACAATTTTTTTTCAAAGGTAGGACTCTCCCGTCCTCACACAAATTAAGTTCAAGGTGAACGCCTTTGAACTTAAATTTAGAAAGATTATATTTTTTAACAACTGGTGAGAGTCGCCCTAATCGATCCAGTGTCGCAAAACTCCAGCGCACTTCCACGTTTATTGGATTTTCTTTATCAAAGGCAAAATAGGCACCTTCTTCATTTTGAGAAGGGAGGGATCCACTATTGTACTCAACATTAAAAAAACGAATTCTTTTATCAGTTTTAAACCAAACACTCGATGAAATCCCGTGAAGATTACTACTTTTTCCCTGGAGATGAAATCGAACGGAACCGCGTCCGGCGCGTTGAGTTTGATTTTCAAAAAGATAAATTCGATTATCAATATCACCAGCACGAGTTTTACTTTGCCCAGTTATGAAACTCATTATCCCATTTTTTTTAAGATCAATCGTCACTGTCCCAGAAGGATTCATGATATTTACACCTAACTCTTTTGATTTATCATCATAAGCATGATCCTTTGCTTGTTCAAAAAAAACTAAACGCGAATCTGGTGGAAAACCTGAATTATCAATAATTAAATCTTGTAGTCCATCAAGATTATAATCAATCCATACTCCTCGGCGATCTCCTTCTGACCATTTATTATTTTGATTATCAAGTAAAAATTCAGAGCGAATAAATTTAGGAGGAAAACTTTTGCTAGTTCCCGAAAGTATACTTGATTTGTCGCGGGCTTCAATATCACTATCTCTTGACAGAGTTCCAGTGACAATATCAACGAGACCATCATTATTATAATCACCACACAAACTGAAAAAAGAATTTCCACCACCGTGAATGTCTTGGGCCCCTTCACCATCGGCCGCATAACCAGATTCATTTCCGTAATTTACAAAACTTTCGCCATCAAGATTCATCCACATCTTATTGTAATAACCATTTGAATTGCTAGTTATTATATCTGGAAATCCATTTTTATCCATATCACATAAAGCGGCTCCAAAAGTGGGTGTCGCATTAGTATAGTACTTTTCAGATTTGTTAAAATCATACTCACCTTTAAGATGATTTGATACATCACTAAATTCAAATCCTTTTCCCTTTAATAATGTATCGGGAACAGGTTGCGGATTTTTGTCTTTATATGAAAACCAATTGGCCAAAAATAAATCAATTTCACCATCTAGATTGTAATCAAATGCAACGATACTTGCTGTTGGCAATAATCCTGTTGGCAATGGTGACTTCTCCTTATAATGAAGTACGCCATCGGTTATCTCACCTTTAAAAACTCTGGCCGGATACTGAGTCATTTCTGTTTTTTGATTTAATGTGCCCACGAAGACATCATAAATACCGTCATGATCTAAATCTATAAAATTTAAATATGATCCTCGTACCAAGCTATCAAAGGGACTAGGTCCTAATACAAACTTAGAAGTTTTTGGATTAAAAAAATAAAATTTTGGAGCAGCGTAAAAATCATCTAGAGTAATGAGATCTGTAAAGCCATCGTTATTGACATCTACAGCATAAAGATGAACTGCCTCTACGCCAGCTAAACCATACTCTTGAGTTTTATCAATAAAGATTTTTGAAGGATACTCAGGCCCCATTAAGACTTCAGGAAGCTCATTTTTTACTGGGTTTTGAATTTCTGGAGAAGCTATTTGTTTATGAGAACAACTGGCGAGTAAACTCGCCAGAAGTATAATTGATACATTTTTATTTTTAGAAATCGATAATATCAAGCCCGTATCCCCCGTACTTCACTACGGATTCAGAAATCTTAATAACGGCCTTATCACTATTTTTCGCCATGCTCTTGGCGTTTCTTGTAAATCTTCTGCGAGAGTCTTTACAAATTTGCTTAGTCATACGAAGTACATAATCTTTTTGATCTTGTGTGGCCTTAGAGCTATTTAAAATAGAAGTCGTGCGAGAAATAACAGCACACATTACGTAAAGATCAATAACCATATCTGCAAGGCGGCCTTGTGGTAGTTCATTATCAATAATTTTTTTGCCGTATTTAATAAGTGAATCTTCAACCGCTATTGCGAATTTCCCTAAGCAAGACGAAAATTTTTCAGCTTGTTCTTTGAGTTCAGGATGGGCTTTTGTTAAATGCTTTGAACCCATCATATTTGAAATTCTTTTTCTGGCAAATTTAGTGAAGACTCCCAAAGATTTAATTGGATCTTGAAGTGCCGAGGAAACTTCTGAAATTTTACCTAATTCTTTCATGTCTTCAGAAGGACCTCTCACCCCAGAAAGAGCAAGAAGACAGCGAAGAATTTCATTTGTTCCTTCGAAAATTAATTGAATTCGAGAATCTCTCATTATTCGCTCGTAAGGATATTCTTTCATATATCCGTTACCTGCCGCAATCTGCATTCCCATATCAATTGTTTGCCATAAACACTCAGAGCCAAACACTTTACAGACGGCCGTTTCCATATAGTAGTCATTCATGCCTTTTGTCATATTTCCGGTCGACAAGTAGACCACACTTTCTACGGCATAAGTCATCTCTGCCATTTTTGAGAGTTTTGATTGTATTAAACCAAATTCAGCAATGGGACGATCAAATTGTTTTCTATTTGTTGCATGTTCTGCAGAAAGTTTTAAAATTGTTTTCATTCCGGCCACACAACCAGCACCTAATGAAAGTCTTCCCGAGTTAAGAACATTCATGGCGATTTTAAATCCTTTGCCTAATTCTCCAAGAATATTTTCTTTAGGAATGATAACTTTATCAAAATAAACGGCCCTCGTTTCACTTCCACGAATTCCCATTTTATTTTCTTTTTCACCAAACGAAATCCCTGCACGCTCTTTTTCAACAATAAAACAGGAAATTTTTTCCACTGTTTTACCATCAACAACATGGTCAGTTTTACAAAATACAGAATAAAAGCCAGCAAGACCTCCATTCGTAATCCATAATTTTTGGCCTGTAAGCGTATAGGTCCCATCATTATTATCGACGGCCTTAGTTTTAATTGAATAAGCATCTGACCCAGAACCTGGTTCAGTTAAACAGAAAGCAGCAATAACTTTTCCAGTGGCCAAAAGAGGCAACCATTTCTTTTTTTGAATATCATTGCCTTCATTAATTAGAGCGCGGTAACCAATTGACTGGTGAGCTCCAACCATTGTAGCAACAGAGGCATCATGGGCCGCTACTTGCGCAAAGACTCGGCAATAAAGAGTGTAATCAAGCCCAAGGCCACCTAATTCTTCAGGGACTGCTAAACCTAGAATTCCCATTTCTCCTAGACCTTTGATAACTTCATCCGGAATATGAGATTCAGTATCAAATTTTTCGCCATTAATATTATCTTTAGCAAATTGGTCAATAGCCGATGTCATTTCTTTGGCTATCTCTACTTGAGAGTCAGAAAAATGAGGAAAAGGGAAAACTAAATTTTCATTTATTTCTCCAAAAAAGAAACCACCTACTACTGATTGAAAATTTCCAGACTCATTACTTGCCATTTTTTGTCGCCTTTTATTCGTTGAAGTTACTTCATTATAGTGAAATCTATTAATAGAATACCCAAACTTTATTAAAAGGAAAGTAAAAGACATTACCTATTAGATTTTATCAACTATATAGGGACTATTATTCTCTTGCTGTGAATCGTCTAACTTCTTAGAATAGAAGAATAAGTTTAAAAAGCTCCACCATGGAAGGTGACTTTGAATTTGAATATTAAATTCGAAATTAACATGAAGTTAAAAAAATGAAAAAGTTTACATTCAATTTTAGTTTTCTAGATCGCCTAAGAAAATCAAAAAAATCTGAGATATCAGATTCAACTTTATCAAGTAATGATGAGACTAGCATTAGCACTGATTTTAATAATGGAGTTTCTGCAGAAGAATTTGCAGAAAAAACTATTGATTCCTTAAGTCCTAATGAGAATATCGCACAAACACAGGCAAGTGAAGAAATCCCCAATGCAGAACTGGATTCTCCGGAAGCTTCAAAAAAATTTAAGATTAAATTCCCACAATTCAATCGCCAAGAAACATCTGAAAGAATAAGAGCGTCCCTCGCGGCGAAATCGCCAATGAATAGCTTCGAAAAATTCAGTTGGAATGATTTTGTTCTGCGCCTTTTTTCTCCATATACTCGTGGTAAAGTTCACGCGGTTTTCATTATATTATTCGTTGTGGTGCTGACATATATGCTTGGGAAAAACATGGCCTTATTTCTCAACCGGGCCCCCCCAATTGTAAAAGCATCTCGCCCTAGTTTTTCAATGCCACTTGAAAAAGTGGATACCACATTGCAAGACATTAATAAAATTGCTTCGACTAATCTTTTTAATGCTAAAGAAAGTGACAAGTCTTCAGACAAAACAATGAAAAAAGATATTGATAGTATAATTTGTTTGGATGCAAATACACCGACGGCCTTACAAATAAAACTACTCGATACAATTGTATTACAAGATTCTGTAAAGTCAGTGGCTTCAGTTCAAGTGCGAGGGAGCTCTGAATTAACTAACGTTCGTGAAGGTGAGCGCCTTGAAGAAATGGCCGAAGTTTCTAAAATTAATCGAATGAAGCTTATATTAAAAAATCTTCAAACAGGTGAATGTGAGTACGCAATGACGGATGTTGAGAACGAACCACTCATGCCAAACTTAAAAATTGTGTCGGCAAAAGCTGGCAAATCATTATTTAAGAGTACGAATCCAAATATTAAAAATACCGGTAACAGCTTTAAAATCAAAAGAACGTTCCGGGATTCTATGATTAATAATATGAGTGATATTCTGACTCAGGCCAAAGCTGTACAAATTACTAATCCCGACGGTTCACTCTGTTTTAAGATGACGGAAGTTGTTGCGGGAAGTTTATACTCACAACTTGATATTCAAGAAAATGACGTTATTTGTAATATTAACGGTAAAAAAATTGATAATTTAAATGACTTAATGGGACTTCTTGGAAAAATAAAAGAAATTGATCAATTCCAAATTGGCTCAAAAAGAAACGGCATGAATGAAAGTAAAGATTATAGTTTTGAATAGATATATAGGAACCATTAGGGACTAAAATGAATAAAAAATCGAAAACAAAAAATGTGTGGCTAACACCTCTACTTTCAGCGACGGTGCTTATTACTGCGGGATTATCTCCTGACGTTATGGCCCAGTTTGATAAGTACAAAAGTAAAACTAGATTTAATAATTCTAAATTGCCAACCAAACCAATTTCAACAACCCCTATTCAAGCGCAAGATAATATCAATATTCCAGACACGGGAAAATCAGCAAAATCATTGCTTCAAGATACCAGTAATTTCGTTCCTGGTGACGAAGAAGGTATTGGTGGACCAGATGAAATTTCTGATGGCAGTGATAGCAGCGGTGATTCAAATGAAACTTCTGGAAGTACTGGCAGCGATACTTTTGGTAGACCCGGATCAAAAAATGTTAAGCCAAATAAAATCGATAAAAAATTTGTCGATCTAAATCCTGAAACTGCCTTTGGTCCCGAAGTTGTAACAAGTTTTGATTTTCCCAATGTAACCATTCTCGATTTAACTAAACATATGCAAAAACTTACGGGATTAAATTTAATTCTCGATAAGGACATAAAAGGTAAAATTTCAATTTCCTCGCCCACTCCGATCACCATTGGGGATGCTTGGAAAGCTTATTTGCAAGCCTTAAGTATTAATGGTTATTCACTGGTAAAATCTGGTGCCTATTATACGATCGTAAACAATCGTGATATTCGTTACTCTCCTACTACTATGTATACTGGGACCTACACGCCCAATACAGAAAATTATGTTATGCAAATTATCCCTTTGAAGTATGTCAATTCAAGAGAAGTTGCTAACTCATTTCGTCCTTTCATGTCACGATATGGTCGAATTATTGAAATTAAACAAACCAATACCGTCATTGTCCAAGAAACTGGTACACATATAAATCGATTGATGAAACTTATTAAGTTTATCGATATCCCAGGCCATGAAGAATCCTTGCAAATTATAAAAGTTAAAAATTCTTCGGCCCAAGAAATTGCGGGTCTACTCGATAAAATTTTAAAAGGTAATGCTGCTGATAATAAATTTAAAACTTCAAGCACTACTGGCCAGACTTCTCAAGTGAATATCTCGCGGATCATTGCAGAGCCACGAACTAATTCAATTATTGCAATGGCCAACTCTGATGGTGCCCGCGAACTTCGTGATCTCATTGTTAAATTAGATGTAAAAATTGTCGCTGCTGGTTCAGGTCAAATTCATGTTTATTATTTAAACTATGGAGACGCCGAAGCACTTTCAAAAACTCTTTCCTCACTAGTTGGAAACGCCCCAAAGGCCGGAGGCCTTGGAGGCTTAACACGTTTTTCTTCACCAAACAGCAACACTGCAACGACTGATACATTATTTAATAGTGAAGTGAAAATAACTGCCGACAAAGATAATAATGCTTTAGTGGTAACGGCATCACCAACTGACTATGAAACAGTTAAAACAGTAATTTCTAAATTAGATATTCCAAGAGATCAGGTTTATGTTGAAGGTCTTATGATGGAAACTCAAGTAAACAAGGTAAACTCTTTTGGGATTACTCTCCTCGGAGCTACTGGCTCTGGAAATTTACAAAGAGTTGGAACTGGTAATCAAGGCGATTTAACCGCACTTTTAACAAATAATATTACAAGCCTTTCAGGTCTTTTTGTTGGTGGTGGTATTGGTAAGACATACGAAATAGCTGGAGCTGGTGGAACAAAAGTGGTTGTTAATTCTGTAAATGGTCTTATTAGTGCTATCGCTAACCAAACAGGAACCAATGTATTGGCCACGCCCCAAATTTTGACTCTTGATAATGTGGAAGGGCAATTTGAAAGTGGAGAAAGTGTACCAACAACGGAAACAACCAATACTCCAACGGGCTCACAAACTTCAAGCAAGCTACAAAAAGTTACCCTGATGCTTAAAATTACTCCTCAAATTAATAAGGCCACTCGTTTTATTAAATTGAAAATTGATCAAAAAATTGAAGATTTTTCAGATAGACCTCTTGCCAGTAATGCTGGTGGTGGCGTTGGAACCGTTCTGCGAACGATTGCGACAACCGTTATTGTGCGCGATAAAGATACCATCGCTATGGGTGGGTTAATGAGAGATAAAGAAACCAATACAGTTAATAAAGTGCCTCTATTGGGAGATATTCCTGTTTTAGGTTGG
>JAURXW010000035.1 GCA_030654205.1 Bacteriovorax sp. | reverse complement strand
TCCTCTATTTCAGTCATATTTAAGCTTAGAGTTAACCCAAGCTTTTCTATACTCTTCTTCGTGATTGAGCGTTTTCCATTAAGCATTTCTGTAAGTGCTGAGTGGCCTATTCCAAGATACTTTGCGAAAGACCTTAAAGAGTAGCTAGGGTTCTTTCGACATCTCTTAAGTAGCTCTTCTTGAAGGAAAGACTTAAAATCTTTTGGCTTTAAAATGTTAAGTTCGCTTGTTTGTGTTTCCATAGGATGTTTGTACTATAGAATTAAATTTTCAGGAATATATTTGGTACAAACTGGTCCAAAAGGACTTGGACCATATAAAAAGTTCACCGTATGCTGGTGGAGTATAACCGAAATTATGACTCTTCGATTTTGGTCATTGGTCAGAGAAATTCTTCAGTGGTTCTTTGAGAGGTTCTGTTACTATGAGTAATCCTTTTGAGGTCTCATCTTTATATGAACTGTTGGCCTTCAATAACAGAAGTGCCCCAACTCAATTTTCAAGGGGTTAAGTTCCGGCTTGGACTAAAAGACGAAGGTTTCATGTAATTTCAAGGGTTCCGGAACCATTAGCTTTATAGACAGCACTTCTAAACCAACTTACAATTTTTATATTGGAGAAGTTAAAATGCATATTATTAGACGTGCTCGAATAGAAGATGCGATGGGGATTCACGCTGCTCATATGAAATCAATTCAAGAGGTTTGTTCAAAAGATCACACAAATGAAGAAATATCAGGTTGGGGAAATCGACCTTTTAATGAAGATCAGCGAGTTTCTGCAATTGAGAACCAATACGTTTGGATAGTCGAAATAAGAAATACAATTGAAGGTTACGCACAGATATTATTTAAGGAAAGAGAGGGAGTGCTATTTGCCCATATATTAGGACTCTATCTTACTCCGAACGCAATTGGTCTTGGAATTGGTAAACAAATGCTTCAACTAATGATTGATGAAGCGAATACAAAAAGAGTGAGGCAAGTAACTTTAGAATCCACAATCACCGCACACAATTTTTATCAAAATTTTGGTTTTGTTGATTCGGCCCCTCAAGTTGTTGCTCAAATAGGTGGGAGCGGTGTACGTTGTCAGCCAATGAAACTCATATTGTAATTTTAACTCTACTAATCGATAAAAATTTTGTTACGATGACCAAAGAATTAAATATCAGGGCCTCTAAAAGGCCCTTTTTTTTGGTTTTGTTTCGAAAAGCAGGCAATTACCTAGAAATCGGGCATCTTAAAACCATTAGAATTAGATACTAGTGTAAATGACCAATCTCATAAGCGGTTAAACCTAATAATGCTGGTATAAGCAACATTCCTTATAATGTTGAATCAAATTCTAATTCTAGATAATTAGTGGTTGGTGCCATTTAATCTGAAAATATAAAATTAACGATTTATTAATGCCATTTTTTAAGCCATGAAAAGAATACAGGAGTCATTGTAAATTTTTCTAGACCCGCTAAATTGTCGTAATTGAACTTAAACAATTACATCTGATCCCAAACAAAACGGGATACTAAAAACTTTGGAGATTTTATGAAATGTGTTATTGCTCTAACAGTATGCTTATTATCGTTTAATTCATTTGCAGAAAGCATTAATGCAAAATGCAGATTAAATAGTATTGATAAAGATGGACACTCAGAAATGCATGCGGCAACTTTTAAAGCTTTAGAGAAAAATGATAGTTTTCAAGTTGGAACAATGGCCGGTTATTCGTTTGAAGTAAAGAATCAGGATGATGGCATTAAAACTATAGTCGTTGATCTTAAAACAGGTGCAACTATAACTTCTTTAAGCGATGCGGGATCATTATCGGCCATTCTAGTTAAAGTTGAAGATACTGAATACGTTTTGCATTGCGACCTTAAAAGATAAATACATTAATGCTCATATTTTTGAATCTAGGTTCATTCTCAAAGCTCATATTTGAACGCACGCAAATGATATACGGCTGTCGGTTTAAAAATCGACAGCCTTTTCATTCTAAGCTTAGACAACCTAATCAAATTAAATTTTTGCGTTGAAGATCTTTTCACCGAAGATGATCTGAAGATCATTGGGGCTAACTTCGGCCTTAAAATTGTGTACTTCGATTAATCCACTAAAACCACTTGGTAATAGCTTTTTCAAAATAAACAGAGATCCGGTAGGAAGTATTTCATTATTAATTCTTGAAACCGAAAGAAGCTCTAAAGGGTCTGTGGCATCCCGATTTATTCCCTTAAGGAACTCATCTGGGGCAGAAACAGCTTCAAACTCGCCCTCCGCCGTTTTGTAGGCATAAAGCTTAGGATTGCTCAGAAACTTAAAATAATATGGGATATCGCCCCTTTTAAGCTGTTTTAGCTCGTCTTCGCAGAATGGGATAGATGGCACAATTTGATTTTCCAGCCAAACTCTATATTGAATGGTGGGTCTTCGCGGTTCGCAGTGGATGGCGCTGAATCAATAGCGTTTTAATCAGTCAAAATAAACAATATCTGATCAAAAAAGGCGCGACTTTTCCTCCCAAATTTCTTTGGGTTGTGAATCAGTTTGAAAAAAACTGAATTAGAATTAAATTTTAGAGAGTTGGTGACGATAAGGTCATCGTACGAGAGTTTGAAAGTTCAAAAAGATTTGTGATTCAGATAAGTTCATGAAGGTACCCACTGTCAAAAGAGTAGAGCCGTTTTAACCACGGGGCTTGAAATTGCGAGATAAGTATTTGATAATAAAGAGGAATGTAAAAAATGGTGCCCGAGACGAGATCTTCCCCGGCACTTACAGC
>JAURXW010000032.1 GCA_030654205.1 Bacteriovorax sp. | reverse complement strand
TTTAAAACTAGCGTCTTTATTTTCTTGAAGCGCCCAGTTTGTCGCCAAGAAGTCAGCAATGGCCAAAATTCTGGCAATTGGATGAGTTTTTATTCTACCGATTCCGAAGGGGTAACCACTCCCATCTGAGAGCTCATGATGATGAAGTATGGCCTGTGATATGACTTCGGGCATATCTTTGATTGAGGCCATTAATTGGCAGCCCAATTGTGGATGAGTCTTGAATAGTTTTTCTTCTTCTGCGCTCATTTTATTGATTGGCATATTTTCTAATTCTTTGGGAAGTTCTTTGAGTCCAAAATCATGAAAAAGTCCGGCCAATGAAACAGTGGTAACTGTTTTGTTATTGAATTCTTCCGATTGAAGAGCAATTGCAGATGCAATTAAAGAAACTAATAAAGAATGCTCAACAACAGTGGGAGAAAACTCATGAAGAGATTGAAGTGCATTAAAAAAATCTTTTTTCTCAGAGACAAGTTTGAGCGTATTATGAACAGCAAACAAAGACATCGCTAAAGTTTCAGAATTTAATTCTCTATGAAATTCATACTCGACAATGTTTTTACAAATACTAACAAAAAAATCTCGTTTTTTTGAATCTTTAATTTCTTTAAAATTTAAAAGACTTCTAGCAATAGAAATATTTCTTTTAAGATAATTGTGATAATCCGCATTTTCTAAATAAAAAAATTCCACACCGTGCTTTTTTATTTTATCGATTTTTTGTTGATCTAAGTCTTCGCCGGAATGGGCAATCCTGACAAATTTCGAGGATGATAGTTTTAAAAAAACGGGATAAATAATTTTTTTTCCCGTGACGAACTCGTCAATATGAACCTTACAGTAATAATCCTCTAGTGCAATTTCGGTTTCTGGACGATTGACAATATTATTATAAGATTCAACTTCAATAAGTTTTTCATAAAGTTCGCTATTTTGAAAAGGCTTACTGATAAAAGCTTGCGCTCCTAATTTAAAAGCCTCATCAGTTTCAATAATATTATCAAAGCCAGTAATAAAGATAAGTGGAATCTTGAGCCCACGTTCACGAATAATTTTTAAAAACATTATGCCTGAGATGTGGGGCATTTGAAGATCAGAAATAATGCAATACCATTTTTGATTTTCAAGTAAATTGAGAGCTTCCGCGCCATTATTGGCCTGAATGACTGTGTAGCCTTGAGACTCTAAATTAACTGAAATAATTTCTCTGATATCAATATTGTCATCAATCAGTAATATGTTTTTAACTGTGCTCATACGAACTATATCTTAACACGTTTTAAGCTATTGCAATATTATTCATCTAATTTGTAATCTTTTAGTAAATTTCCCATCGCTGTTTTCTTGATATTAACTTGAGACTTCGAGGCCTTCTCATTGTTAGTCATGTTTTCATCGATAAGGTAGTTAGTAAATGAAGGTAGCTGGTTTTTATAAACGATGCGATCGAGATGTTTCACAAATCCACTCCAATGATTTGTACTTGAATCAGCTTTTTTGACTTGCTCGAATGAGCTCATTTTAGAATCCATTAAATCTATTAAGTGAACCAAAAAAGCTTCACTTGTGTGAGGGATTTTTGGAGAGCCGTATTCATATTCACCGTGATGAGAAAGTAGTATATGTTTTATGTGAGTTTTAACAGCATAGGGAAAGTTTTTAATTTTGGCAGCATAATGATCAACAATTTCTAATCCCTTTACTAAGTGACCAATTAATTTTCCTTCATCAGTGTATTCAACAACTGGACCTTCAGAGAGTTCGTAAATTTTACAAAGATCATGCAAGATACAACCGGCAATGACGTATGATCGGTTCACCTTATAGTGCGGTGAAAGTGTAACTGCTAATTGGCTGCAAGATAAAATATGTTCAAGCAATCCAGATTGATAAGCATGGTGAATGCTTTTTCCTGCCTGCCAGATTTTTAATCGTCGAGAGATTTCAAAATCATTTAAAATAGAAAGCAGTAAATCGCGGATATAGATTTCTTCTAAAGAGTTTACGATGGTCAAAAGATCGGTAAACATTTTCTCTGGAGCGCTACCGGCCTTTTGAATATAATCTTCTCGTTTAAACTGCGATTCATCCAGCTTAGACATTTCTTGGATAATTAATTGGATTCGCCCTTGGAATTGATTGATTTTTCCGTTAACAATAACGACATCCCCGGCAGTGATTTTTTGGATAGCAAGCTCTGCACCTTGCCATTTTCGTGCTTCGATTTCGCCAGAATTGTCAGCTAAAATAACATTTAAATAGCTTTTGCCATCCTTTCCTTCTGACAAGGCTATGTATTTGACCAAAAACGGTGATAAGACATCATCTTTAGCATTGAGTTGAGAAATAAATTGTGTTTTATTCAAGTGAAACTCCTAGGAATTAAGTATTCAATTCTCGGCCCTTATGGCATAGTAAGGCAATCAAAAAAACGCTCATATTAAATTCTAATTTGCCTTGGAGGTCCTACTATGACGAATAATACTAAAGTGAAAGTCGCTATAAATGGAATGGGGCGCATTGGACGCACTGTTCTTCGTGAATTTTTTAACCGTGCTGAAAGCGATTTTGAAATAGTGGCCGTCAATAATCCCGGTGATCCAAAAGAATATTTACATTTGCTAAAGTACGATTCGGTACACGGGCGTTTCGCGAGTGAAGCGAAATTTGAAGGAGATTCTTTAATCATTAATGGTAAAGGGATTAAATTTTACACCCAAAAAGACCCTTCTGAGATTCCTTGGAGCGATTTAGGTGTTCAAGTGGTAATCGATGCAACTGGAATTTTTAAAGATAAGGCCGGACTTGGCAAACATATGAAAGGAACTGTTAAAAAAGTTATCATGTGTGCTCCGGGAAAAGACTTAGATGCAACTTTTGTAATGGGAATAAATAACAACACTTATGATAGTGCTAAACACCATATTGTTTCGAATGCTAGTTGCACTACAAACTGCTTAGCGCCTGTTGTAAAAGTTCTTAATGATAAGTTTGGTATTGAAAATGGATTTATGACAACAGTTCATTCATACACTTCAGATCAGATGCTTTTAGATGGATCTCACTCTGATCCAAGACGGGCAAGGGCGGCCGGACTATCAATGATTCCTACTACAACTGGAGCTGCCAAAACTGTTGGTGAGATTATCCCTGAATTAAAAGGTAAGCTCGATGGTTATTCAGTGCGAGTTCCAACTCCGAATGTTTCTTTAACCGATTTTACTGCTAATTTAAAAAAGACTGCCTCTAAAGAAGAAATCAATGCCGCTCTAAAAGAAGCAAGTGAAACTTCATTGAAAGGAATACTTCGTTTTGAAACGGAAGAATTAGTTTCTGTGGATTATATGGGAATGAGACATTCATCATGTGTCGATGCTTCTCTTACAAACGTCATCGGAAACAATGTAAAAGTTGTAGCTTGGTATGACAATGAGTGCGGCTTTTCAAATCGCGTACTAGACCTAGTAAAATTCATAGCGAGTAAAGGACTTTAATTCATGGCTTTAAAATATATTACTGATGAAAGTTTCAAGTTAAATGCAAAAGACAAAAAAGTTTTAGTGCGTTTTGATTTTAATGTGCCAATGGATAAAAATGATCCAAGCAAAATTGCCGATACAACACGTATCGATGAATCACTTGAAACGATCAATGCTATTTTAGAATTAAAACCTAAAAAATTAATTTTAATTAGTCATTTTGGACGTCCAAAAGGAAAAGTAGATCCTAAGTATTCGCTTGAGCCGGTGGCTAAATATCTCGCCGAAAAATTAGGGCAAGAAGTTTTGTTAACTGAAACGGCGCTTGATCGCGGAATTAAAACGTTACTTGGTTTGAATGAATCAAAAATAGTAATGTTGCAAAACCTTCGCTTTCACCCTGAAGAAGAAGAAAACGATCGCGATTTCGCGCGAATACTTTCGACATATGGTGATGTATTTGTTTTCGACGCTTTCGGAGCGGCCCATAGAAAGCACGCTTCAACTTATGAGATCAACGCCTTTTTTAAAAATAAAGCCTATGGTGGATTGTTATTAAAGCGCGAAATTGAAGCACTTGATAAAATCATTAAAGATCCGGCCAAGCCATTTGTGGCCATTGTTGGCGGAGCTAAAGTAAGTGATAAAATTAAAATAATTGAACTTCTTTTAGTTTCAGTTGATAAAATTCTTATTGGTGGGGCGATGGCCTATCCATTTTTAAAAGCTCAAGGTCACGAGGTTGGAAATTCTCTTTGCACTAATGAGGATGTTATTCTTGCCCGCAGAATTCTTGGGACTCCTGGAAAAGGAAAAATAGTTTTACCAAGTGACCATATTGTTTCTGCCACTTTTGGCGGAGCTCCTGAAGACGTTGGACAAGTGAGTATTCCCGAAGGAAAAATCGGTCTTGATATCGGTCCTTCAACTTTACAAAATTTTACCGACTATTTACGAACGGCTAAAACAGTTATGTGGAATGGGCCAATGGGACTTTTTGAAAATCCAAATTTCGCCAAAGGAACTTTAGGGATTGCGAAAGTTTTGGCTTCTTTGGATGCCTTTACTTTTGTTGGAGGAGGAGACTCGGTCAACGCAGTTAAAATGTCTGGCTTATCGGATAAGATGTCACATATTTCAACTGGCGGTGGTGCTAGTTTAGAATACATCGAAAACGGATCACTTCCGGGAATTCAAGCTTTAAAATTTGGTATTGATTAATAAATCGGAACAGATATGAAAAAACGCGCAGTTCATATGGTCGGCAATTGGAAAATGAATCAAACGCTTGAAGAGATAAGTCATTTCTTCATCGAGATGAGTAAAATGAAAATGGAGCTTAAGTGCAAAGCTTGGATTGCTCCTCAGGCCATTCATATTTCCATATTAAAAGAGATTGCATTTACTACTGGCTCGATCCAAATCGGAGCACAGAATTGCAGTGAGCATGAAGCAGGGGCCTTTACGGGAGAAATTTCTGCTTTAGGTCTTGCGGATCTTGGTGTTGAGTTTGTAATCGTCGGTCACTCAGAGCGCCGAACTCTTTATGGTGAAAGCAACGAACTTTTGAATAAAAAAGTTCTATTGGCCATGAAACATGGATTGAAAGTTATTTATTGCGTTGGAGAGTCACTGGCCGAACGCGAATCCAATCAGACATTTAATATTATTGAAACCCAGTTGAGTGTTGGTTTAAAAAATATTCCTGTTGAGCTTGCCCATCTTTTAATGATTGCCTACGAACCGGTTTGGGCGATTGGGACAGGAAAATCGGCAACTGCCGCTGAAGCGGAAGAGGCGCATGCTTTTATTCGTTCTAAGCTTACAACTAATGCCGAGCAGACGATTATTCTCTACGGTGGATCTGTTAAGCCGGATAATATCGACTCACTGCTCTGCAATGAAAATATAGACGGTGCGCTTATCGGCGGAGCCAGTCTTAAGGCCCAAGATTTTAGGGCGCTTTGCTCAAGTGGAAGCACTGCGATGATGTAAGGGGATTTCCTTCCACAGCTTTACAAAGGTGTGTTAAGTAAGCTATTAAATTAAGACGTAATTTTTATAAGGATTCGATATATGACTACAGCATTAATGGTTTTTCAAGCGATCACTTCAGTAATTCTAATTATTGTTGTTCTACTTCAGTTCGGTAAAGGAGCAGAAGCAGGGTTAATGACAGCTGCAGGTTCAGAGTCAATTATGTCGAGTTCAACTCGCGGAAATATTATGGTTAAAATTACTACTGGTTTAGCTATTCTTTTTCTTGGAAATTCAATTTTATTAGCTCGCTTACAAGACTCTAAATTTCAAAAATCGATATTAGATTCTGAAAAGCCAATTTCACGTCCACTTAATTCAGATGCCGAGCAAAAAGCGGCAGCTGCAGCAGCAGCGAATACTCCGGCAGCTCCAGCAACTCCTGCTGCAGCACCAACCCCAACGACGACCAAGTAAGTCGCGAATGGATGAAGCGCAAAAAAGCTTAATCAAGAAAGAATACGCACATTTAAAATCAATTTATTTTAATTCGGCTTACTTTGGGCCGAGTCCAATACGCTCAAAAGCTAGTATTTTAGCAGCGATGGAAAGAGAGCTCGATCCTTCTTTCTATGCCTACGATGATTGGATGAGTATTTCAGAAAAACTTAGAATCAAATTTGCGGCCCTCTTAAAAGTTTCTCCAGATTGCATCACTCATTCTACTTCATCTTCAGATGTTGTTAATATTGTCGCCAATGGATTTATATTTGAAAAAGGCGATAGAGTCGCAGCAATTAATAAAGATTATCCATCAAACATTCTTCCTTGGATGTTGGCCGAACGGCATAATAAATTTGTTTTTGATAAATTAGATTTGGGATCTGCTATTGTGCCCACTCCTGAATGGTTAGAGCAAAACTTAAAACTCCAAACTCGAATTTTTAATATTTCATATGTTGCATTTGATACAGGGAAAAAAATTGATTTACTTTCAATTGGAAAATACCTGAAATCAAAAAAGATATTTTTCGTTGTAGATGCCACTCAAGCGCTGGGTGGACTTGAAATTACGCCTGAAGAACTTTCTTATATAGATGTTTTAACAGTCTCTTCTTACAAGTGGATGCTTGGTCCTTATGGACATGCCTTTGCTTATTTTAGTCAGAAGGCCCAAGATCAAATTTATCATTTAAATGCCAATTGGATTTTAAGTCCAAATTCAAAAAAAGTTTATAATCTACTGGACTATACAACTGAGACACTTCCGGGAGCTCGTCAGTACGATAGGGGACAAGCGGCCAATCTACTTTGCTCAGGCTGCCTTGAAGGTAGTTTAAATTTTTTACTGGAAATTGGGCTATCTAATATAGAAAAATATAATGCTGGAATTCGAGATTATTTTTTAGCGAATTATCCTAAAGATAAATATCATCTGGTTACTCCGCTTGAGTATATGGGAAATATTGTTTGTTTGAAAGCCGTGAGTGGGGATAGTATTGCGCTTGAGACTGAACTTAAAAATCGCAATGTAGATGTCTCTGTTCGCCAGGGAAATATCAGACTTTCATTTCATGTATTTAATAATATTCATCAGGTTGATGAATTGATTAAAGCGCTTGATTCAAAATAAAATCAACCAACTCTTTTTTTAATTTTACCATACACTGTTTGTTCTTTTTCTTTATCACCAAAACCTTCAATTTTAAAACTAGGTTTAGGCGTTCTGAATGGAAGAATGTTTTGTGGCTGACAAGGATCAAAATCTTCTGGTAATTCTTTGGTGTTTTTTCCAGTTAAAACTAATTGCTTCACACTAGTCGTAAAGATTTCGAATAATTTTGGATCTAGTTTTTTGCCAACTGACTTTGACATTACTGCGATTGCATCTTCAGTTGGGAGTACGTCATGGTATGAACGTTTAGTGGTTATTGCATCAAAAAAATCAGCAATCGCTGTCACTCGGGCGAGTAAGTGAATATCAAAACCAGCTAGACCACTAGGGTATCCTGAGCCATTAAAATTTTCATGGTGTTCATGAACAATTCTTTTAATAATCTCGAAATCTACACCTTCACAGCTACAAGGATTTTCCACTAACAAGTTATAACCATAATCAGGGTGTTTTTTTATTATTTGGAATTCTTCATCAGATAATTTATCAGGATTGTTAATGATGTCAGTTGATATTTTTACTTTCCCAATATCATGAAGAAGTCCGCCTAGGCCTGCGAGTACGATCTCTTCTTTAGGAGCATTAGGGCGAGCTGCGGAGTAAAGAGCTATACAATACATCGAAACATTAATTGAATGATCGTATGTATAAAAATCGTGAAAACTCAAAGTTGCAATTAAGCTTTGAAGTTTTGAAACGTCGTAGTCTTTGATAACATCAACCATTGATTCAACTGTGGCCTTGCAGCCCTGGAGAGTTTCAGAAAGTATTTGAGTAGTGAATTCTTTATCTTCGTCGAAAAGTTTATCTAAATAATGAATAGCGGAGTCTTTAATAATTTCAGATTTTTGAGAATCAGGTACATTAGAGCAATTGATTAGACTTTTTAAATACTGCTCTCTTTGAGATTCGTGAACATAAAGTTGAAAATATTTTTTCTTAAATAATTTTAATTCTTCAAGGCTCATAAATTCGTGCAATGGAAAAATGCGAACGTATCTTTCTTTTTTTTCATTAGTAGATGAATTAACATAAAGATCGTAAGGGATACTTCGATCGACAGCGATTAAATCAAACGAAATTGAAAAAAAATTATTACCCATTTTAGTCATAGCACCTCATCGGCATTTATCTAAGAGGAGTTGAAAGTATTTTTAGGTCATTCTAGTCAAATGACTCTAAGTCCTTTACAATACAGGCATGAAAAATGATAAAGCTTTGAAAACAGATCCATATATCGCCCTTAAATTTGCTGATTTTCGTTTTTTTGTCGCTGTAAAAATATTGATGACCATTGCTCTCCAGTTTCAAGCAGTCATTGTAGGGTGGCATGTTTATTCTATTACACACGATCCCTTGTCTCTTGGTCTCATAGGCTTAGTCGAAATTATTCCCAATTTTTCAGTGACATTATTTGCAGGTCACTTTGCCGATCTCTATGACAGAAAAAAAATTGTCTTCAGTTGTTTGACAGTACTTTTATTTTGCAGCATTGGGCTTTTTTATACTTCATATAATGTTGGAGTCTCTCATCAGCTCTATCTGCTTTATGGAATTATTGCAGTTAGTGGATTTGCTCGGGGAATAATTTCTCCTTCTTTATTTTCGATTCTTACTGAATGCGTTCCCAAGGCCCATTATGTAAATTCTACTTCATGGCACTCAACCATTTGGCAAGTGGCCTTTATGCTAGGTGCTGGAAGTAGTGGATTTCTTTTTTCGGCAATTTCTTATAATGTTTATTTGGTGATTTCATTTCTGGTTATTGCAGCAATGTGTGCCTTTCATTTCATTTTACCTAAGCCGCATTTAATTAAAAATAGTAAAACGATTTCAATGACTGATTCAATAAAATTAGGTGTAAAATTTGTTTTCAGCAGCCAAATTTTTCTCGGTGCCATTTCGCTGGATCTGTTTGCCGTTTTATTTGGGGGCGCTGTTGCCCTTCTTCCGATTTATGCAAATGATATTTTAAAAGTTGGGCCTCAGGGATTAGGATTTCTAAAAGCGGCTCCGAGTTTAGGATCTTTTTTAATGGCAGCGATTGTCGTTTATTGGCCTCCTATAAAAAACACCGGAAAAAAATTATTGCTTGCAGTTTTTGGTTTTGGGATTTGTATGATCGTTTTTGGTATTTCAAAAAACTTTTATCTTTCTATATTTGTTTTAGCTTTAAGTGGGGCCTTTGATAATATTTCGGTGGTTGTTCGTGGAACGATTATGCAATCTCTGGTACCTGCAGACATGAAAGGAAAAGTGTACGCCGTTAACTCTATTTTTATTGGGTCTTCAAATGAAATAGGAGCTTTTGAGTCTGGAGTTGCTGCAAAGCTAATGGGCGTAGTCCCTTCAGTTGTTTTTGGTGGCACAATGACACTCCTTGTAGTCTTATTCACAGCAATAAAAGCACCTAATCTTAAAAAGTTAAACTTTGAAGACAATGCATAGTCAATTCTTTGACTAACTAAATTGATAAGCTATAGTTCACCGTCAACTGCAGTTAAGTTGGAACCTACGGGAGAGCATCAATGAAAAAAATTTCTTTAATACTTTTAGTTTTAGCACTGACGTCGTCATGTGCGCCAAAAAGTCCAATTGGCAAAGTTAAGACAATTCTTGGGGACATAATTAGTAATCGCCAACAGGCATCTACTTTATATGTGGGTTTAGTTCAATTGCAATTGCCAGCACTTTTGGCAGATGCCCAAATGGTTGATGGTAAAGCTGTAATTGATGAAACTGCAAAAGCTGCAGTCTTGGCCGAACAAGAGCAAGTTATCCAGGCATTAAAAAATATCTCTCCAGAAATTAAAATTCTTTCAACTTATAAATTAGTTTTAAATGCTGTGGCCTTCGTAGCTCCAAGTGACCTTGCGGATAAAATTACGCAAATCAAAGGTGTAAAAAGAATTATTGAAAATACAAATTTTGATCGCCCAAAAGTTTCCTCAACAGAGCAAAAATTATCGGAGCTCTCAAGCACTTTAGAAAATCAAAATTTAAATGATCACAACACAGTTACCTTTATTGGTGCTGATATACTTCATAAGGCCGGTATAAGTGGCCAAGGAATGAGAGTCGGAATTATCGATACAGGGATCGATTACACTCACGCAATGCTTGGTGGAACAGGGAAAAAAGAAACTTACGATTCAATTGATCCTTCAAAAGCTTCAGCTTTTTTTCCCAATCAAAAAGTTGTCGGCGGAGTTGACTTTGTAGGCTCGGAATATTTTTCTGGAGATCCTGATGTGGAAAAAAATATTCCTCATCGCGATGAAAATCCTCTTGATGAAGCAGGTCACGGAAGCCACGTTGGCGGAACAGTGGCCGGTATTGGTGATGGAGTAAAAACTTATTCTGGAGTTGCTCCGGATGCAAAGCTTTATGCTTTAAAAGTTTTTGGAAAAGAGGGAAGTACATCTGATATCGCAGTAATTGCGGCCCTTGAATATGCTGCTGATCCGAGTGAAAAAACAGACCCAGCAGATCGCTTAGATGTTGTGAATCTTTCATTGGGTGGTGGATACGGAAAACCAAAAATTCTCTACACCGAAGCTATTAAAAATTTAACGAATGGTGGAACAGTGGTTGTCGCTTCTGCGGGTAACTCTGGAGATAATCCTTATATTGTTGGTGCACCTTCAACTGCTGATGAAGCTATTTCAGTTGCTGCAACTATCGACGACATGCCGCAAAATGTCACAATCCCGGCCGTTGGTTTAAAAATCGGAAATGCAGAAGAAAAACTTTTAGAAAAAGTAGAGGGCACAGTTGGCTCTTCGGCCGTCGATAGTCATCTAACTGGAACATTTGTTTATATTGGCAATGGAGCTGACGCTATTGCTGAAGATATTAAAACTCAAGTAAAA
>JAURXW010000028.1 GCA_030654205.1 Bacteriovorax sp. | reverse complement strand
TTCTAAAAAAAAACTCATCCTATTTTTTCACCGGTGGTTTGACTTGTGAGCTTGCGACTGCACTTGAGGCAGAGGCGGGCCTTGGTGTCGAGCCAGCGGCAGCAGGCGCTGCAGGTATAGCTGCGGTTGGTGCTGCCACCGCAGGAGTAGTTGGACGATTACTAAAAATTCCTCGTGGAACATTAAATCCTTTCTTCTCGAGCACCTCAATAAATTTTGGAATAAATCCAGTGGCCTGAAATTCTCCAATGATCTTTCCACTTTTATCCATATCTTTTTGCACGTATAAAAAGATATCTTGCAAAATCATTGTATCACCCTGAAGTCCACCAATCTCGGTAATGTACATAATTTTACGACTTCCATCATCAAGTCTTGATTGCTGAATAATTAAATGAACTGCTCCAGCTATCATTTCTTTTATAGCGCGTGCAGAAATAGATGTTCCTGCATATTGCACTAAAGTTTCAAGACGTCCGATACACTCCCGAGGATTATTTGAATGGACAGTTGTCATTGATCCATCATGACCTGTTCCCATTGCTTGAAGCATGTCTAGTGTTTCACCACCACGACACTCTCCTACGACAATTCGATCTGGTCTCATTCGCAGAGTTTGTTTTACAAGACAACGAATATCAATTGCTCCATCACCCTCTAGTGAAGCCGGGCGTGTTTCCAGTCTAACGATATGCTCTTGAGGAAAATTTAATTCCGCTGAATCTTCACAAGTAATAATTCTCTCATTGGATTGAATAAATCCACCAAGGATATTTATAAGTGTTGTCTTCCCTGAACCAGTACCACCTGAAACAATAATATTACGATGGGCCTCTACGGCAATTCTTAAAAAATCCGCCATACTTTCGGTCATGGAACCAAACTTCACAGCGTCTTTATAAGTAAGTCGTTTTTCTGGAAATTTTCGAATCGTAATAGTGCAACCATCAATCGACGAAGGAGGTATAATAGCATGCACTCGTGATCCATCACGAAGACGAGCATCAACATAGGGAGTTTTCTCATCAATTCTTCGCCCTATTGGTGCGACTATTCTTTCAATAACATTTAAAACTTGGCGATCATTAGTGAAAGTTACATCGGATAATTTCAACTTCCCATTTTGTTCATAATAAATTTTATATGGACCTACAACCATGACCTCTGAAACCGTTTTATCTCTCAAAAGATCTTCAAGTGGGCCAAGGCCCAGGGCTTCATCAATTATTTCTTTGACGATTTGGTTCATATCTTCTCGAGAATTTAAGACGGCCTTCGTGTCTTCCTTTCCTAAAAGCTCAACCACTACTTTTTTAGTTTGTTCTTTTAAAATGATTTGGGCCTTAGGATCATTATCATCAGATTTTTTCAAATCCATTTCGTCAACCAGTGCTTTATGAATTCGCGATTTCAATTCAATCCAAGGAGTTTTAGCTCCTCTTATTGGCGCACCGTTAATATCTTTGGCTTCTTCTTTTTTAATCCCTGCGTCTGATGGTCTTGAGAGTTTTTCTAATGTTTTTAAAACACTTTTTTCATTCAGGCGTCTAACGGTATCAATAATACCTTTTGCAAAGGGACTTCCTCTGGCAACCAACATAACTGGTTTTTTTTGATTGAGGGCCAAGATGCAATTTTGATCATCTTTTGCTACCACTGAAAATATTGGCTTACCTAAAGTTTTGGCAATTACATCATTGGTTACTGGATGACCTTGTTGAGCTTGATTGACAATAAATTGAATCATGTCTTTAGGAAACATCATTGTAATAAGATCAGAATATAAACGCTTTGTTTGGTTAAGCGCCAAGATATCTGGTGTTACCACTACGAATATCAAAGTTGAAAACTCCAATGCTTTGATGGCAAGAGGATTTAATTCATTTCCTGCATCTATAATTGTCACGGGATAAATATTAGTTACGGCCTTAAGTGTTCGCCCTAAGGCTTCAACTTCTATGCCATTGGAGGCCATCGGATCATTGGGCATTCCAATATAATAAACATTTTGATTCATGCTTACAAATTGCTGAATTGAATTTGGATCAATGGCCCCTTTAAATTCGGCAAGCTCCTTTATGTTTTTTTTACCTTTCATTCCGGTAATAAAATCTTGATCTCCACTGGCTTTTTGATCAAAGTCTAGTAAGAGAGTTTTAACTTTTCCTTCAATGGCGTATGCAAAAGCAAGATTAGCGGCCACTTGAGATTTCCCCAATCCACCCTTTCCTCCAATAATAGAAATTATATGTCCGGCCATTTTTATCGGCTCCTTTTTCTAAACTTTTTTTCGATTTCAGATGCACCACTCGAGGCTGATTCAATTATCTCGGGTGTTATAAACATTACAAATTGTGATCGGTTAGTTGAATAACTCTTAGACTTAACAAAGGAAAACAACGGTGTTCCCTCTTTGATGTCTAGTGGTTCGCCATTTTTATCAAAGTCGGTAGAAGTTTTATTTGTAACAACTCCCCCGATAACTGCAGATTCTTGAGACTTAACAATTATCTGGGTATCAATTGTATTATCTAGCGTCTGAGGGGGGCTATCGCCCGATGATGACGAAACATTTATTGTAATTTTTAAATCGATTTTTTCTTCCTGAAGCATTTTGGGCGTTATATTCATACTGAACCCAGCAACAGCAGAACCGGCCTTAGCGTTATCCGTATTTCCAATTTGGTAAGGAATTGTTGTTGTTTTTTTAATTACACCAGCGACATTTTCCTTAACGACTACAACTCCTGATTCAACAATGCGAGCATGTCCAGCACTTTTTGCTGAATTAAGCTTAGGAAAAAGATGAGAAATAGTTGCGGCCAAAGCCCCGCTCGAAGAAGTAGTAACTCCTCCATTGTTTCCTTTTCCAATAGCTATTGAGCCATCCCCTGTTCCTAATGTCGGCGTCCATGTAAATGAAAAAAGACGATCATATCCTTTAGTTAATTCTACGAACTGTGCTGTTATTTTAAATAATTTAGGA
>JAURXW010000025.1 GCA_030654205.1 Bacteriovorax sp. | reverse complement strand
GGTCAAAATGATTAGTTATGAAACGTATAAATCACTGCATATTTTTTTCATTCTTTGCTTTTTTTCCAGTATGGGTTTTGTCTCATATAGCTCTCAACTCCTCCAAAAAAAACTCGGTAAATGGATGGTGGGTCTTGCCAGTTTTTTAATAATGGTTGCAGGTATGGGGCTAATCGCGCGCTTAGGATTTAAGCATGATCAGGCCTTCCCATTGTGGATTAAACTTAAAATAGGTAATTGGATTGCAATAAATGTTTTATTCGTTTGTTTATTTAAATTAAAAACTATTGAGCTTAAGGCCATTATTACCTCAATCATTTTAATTTTGGCATGGATTGGTATCTGGTTGGCCATCAATAAACCAGTATGAAAAAAATAAAAGAAGCAACTGGCTCGCTTGGCTTTAGCAGCGAATATTGGGAAGTAAACTACGCCGATCCCGAAGAGATGGACAATATCGTCAATGCCAAGGAACACGCCGCTTATATAAAATCTATTTTTGCCCTCGAAGCTGTAGATATAAGTAGCGTGATAGACCTAGGATTTGGATTGGGGATTTTGTTTGAAGAAGTTTTGAAAACTTTTATTCCCTACCGCGCCCATGGTATTGAGCCTTCAAAACATGCCTATGATTTGGTTGCCAAGCGAGATATTCGCCCTGCTCCCAGTACAAAACTAGTGATGGAAAATATTGATTTAGTTTCATGGGCCAATACACCAATGAAGCGTGAAAAAATTTTTGACCTAGGATTATGCACTTCAGTTTTACAATACCTTAGTGATGAAGAGTTAAGAATTGTTATTCCCGCGCTGGCCTCTCGGGTTCGCTATCTGTATTTATCCGTGCCAACTGATCTGGAATTAAAAAGACAGATAGAAGAGGTAGAATTCAAGGATGAATACGCGATTCACCGTACGAGGGAGAAATATCTTAAATTTATTCGTCCCCATTTTACTTTTATTTCGAGTAGACTCTTAGAAAGTAAAATTCATTTTGACCAAGATACAAGTAGCTTTACTGATTTATTATTTCGATTTTAAGGAGAGAGTCATGAGTTTATGTGCGTGTGGATCTGAGAAAAATTATAGCGAATGTTGCGGGCCTTATATTAAAGGAGAAAAAGCTGCACCAACTGCAGTTGCCTTAATGAGATCGCGTTATACTGCTTTTGCAGTTGGCGAAATGGATTATATTGCTAAAACTCACCATGAATCGACTAAAAAAGATCTCGATATGGATGGAGTAAAATCTTGGGCACAAAACTCAGAATGGCTTGGTTTAGAGATTCGTGAAACAAATAAAGGAACTGAAAAAGATACAGAAGGCCAAGTTGAATTTAAATGTAAATTTAATTTCAATGGCAAAGAGCAATCTCACCATGAATTAAGTACATTTATTAAAGAAAAAGGTGAATGGTTCTTCGTAGATGGTGAAATGAGAAATAACACAGTTCGCAGAGTCGAGCCAAAAGTGGGACGCAATGATCCATGTCCGTGTGGAAGTGGAAAAAAAGCCAAGAAATGCTGTCATCAGTAAGATCTGAGAAAGAGCTTAAAAAATAATTGAGACAATTCTTCCTATAGTGAAAAAAAACTTAAAATTTTGATATCTTAGATCTATATTAGGGTTAATTATTTTTAGCCGAGCAATTTGCTCGGCTGCACTTTTTTTTGCAAGGTTTTATATGGCCAAGAACATCGACTTCACACATCTCTCTAGTTCAGACATTACTTTTATTGACTCACTTTACGAAACTTACCAAAAAACTCCGGAAGCTCTTGATGAATCCTGGCAACGATTTTTTCAAGGATTTGAATTTTCAGCAGGTGACAGTGCAGGTGGTATAAGTGACGAATCCTTTAGAAAAGAAATAAATGTATTTCGATTGATTCAATCTTTTAGAACCAGAGGGCATTTGCTCGCCGATACAAATCCAATTCGCCCCAGAAAAGATCGTCAAGCGCGCATAAGCTTAGAAGAATATGGTCTTTCAGAAGCAGATAGAACGACCGTATTTCAATGTGGAAAATTTGTAGGTCTTGGTCCTGCGAGCCTGCAAGATATTCTCGATCTAATGAAAAAAATTTACTGCGCTAAAATTGGTTTTCAATACATGCACTCAAACAACACCGATATTCGTCGTTGGATGAGAGAAAAAATTGAATCAACTGCAAAAAACATTGATCTATCTCTTGAAAAGAAAAAAAGAATTTTACAAAAATTAAATGAAGCCAATGTTTTTGAAAACTTTTTACAAACCAAATATGTAGGTCAAAAAAGATTTTCACTTGAAGGTGGAGAGACAACAATTCCTGCACTGGATGCCATTATCAATAAAGGGGCCGAACTAGGTGCCCATGAATTTATTATCGGGATGGCCCATCGTGGACGCTTAAATATATTGGCCAACACCGTTGGAAAAACTTACGAATATATCTTTAGTGAATTTGAGGGTGGATCAATTGAAGAGCAGCAAGGTCATAGTGGAGATGTAAAATACCATATGGGCTTTACCACTGTTCAAAAAACAATTAACAACCAAGAGGTTTATGTAAAACTTCTTCCCAATCCGTCACATCTGGAAACAGTAGCACCTGTGGCAATTGGTTATTGTAGAGCACTAGAAGATAATCATTACAATGGAGATCAATCCAAAGTTATTCCGATCATTATCCATGGTGACGCTTCTGTGGCCGGCCAAGGGGTAGTGTACGAAGCGCTTCAGATGAGTAAACTCAAAGGATATGCTGTTGGTGGATCTATTCATTTTGTTATTAATAATCAAATTGGTTTTACCACGGATTTTGAAGACGGAAGATCGAGTCAGTATTGCGTTTCAATTGCTAAAGCAGTTGAAGCTCCAATCATTCAAGTCAATGGTGATGATCCAGAAGCAGTAGTCTACGCGGTAGAATTAGCTGTAGAGTTTAGACAAAAATTTAAAGAAGATATTTTTATCGATATGGTTTGCTATCGGAAATATGGGCATAATGAGGGGGATGAACCTCGTTATACTCAACCACATTTATATGACCTGATCACTAAGCACAAAAATCCAAGAGAGTTATATTTGGATTCTTTGCTGACTTCAGGAAAAATTGAATCACAACTTGCGACAGAAATGATTGAAGCTTATAAGCAGCTTCTGTCTGATCGTTTTAATAATGTTCGCCAAAAAGAAATTCCTACGAAAGTTAAAGGTCCTCATAAAGATTGGGATGGGCTTGGTTTTTCTAAAGCAGATTCTTTTGATGAATCACCAGTAACTGCTGTAAAAAAAGAGGCACTTGATAGAGTTGTTAAGGCCATTAATAAAGTTCCAGCTGGAATGCAATTGATGAAAAAAACTCAAAAAGTTTTAGACGATCGAGATCAAGCTTATGCGACGGATAAATTAGACTGGGCCAGTGCTGAACTTTTAGCTTATGGAAGTTTATTAGATGAAGGTCATCCTTTGCGATTTACCGGGCAAGATGTTATCCGTGGAACTTTTTCACATCGTCATGCAAAAGTTTTTGATGAAACAACTAATGAAGCCTATTGTGGATTAGAATTTATTTCTGAAAAACAAGGTAAGGTCAGTTTATACAATTCTCTTTTATCAGAGTATGCAGTTTTAGGATTTGAGTTTGGATATTCATGGGCGACGCCAAATACGTTAACAATTTGGGAAGCGCAATTTGGAGATTTTTCAAATGGTGCCCAAATCGTCATCGATCAATACATAACTTCAGGTGAAGTAAAATGGCAGAGAATGAGTGGCCTTTTGATGCTACTTCCACATGGGCACGAGGGAGCAGGACCAGAGCATTCGAGTGCTCGTCCTGAAAGATTTTTGCAAATGGCAGCTGACAATAATATTGTAATTGCCAATTGTTCAACTCCTGCCAGTATGTTTCATTTTATTCGCCGTCAGCTAGCATGGTCTTTTAGAAAACCGGCCATGGTAATGACTCCTAAATCACTTCTTCGCGATCCACGATGTACTTCAACCCGCGCCGATTTCACCAGCGGAAAATTTGAAGAAGTTATTGATGATAAAAGCACAGGTAAGGGTGTAACGAGAGTTATTTTTTGTACCGGAAAAATTTATTACGAATTAAATGATAAAAAAATTGCAGATAAAAGAGAGGATGTTGCTATCGTTCGCTTAGAACAACTTCATCCATTGCCAATATTGCAAATCAATAAAATCTTATCGAAGTATAAGGGGGCCGAAAATATTTGGCTTCAAGAAGAACCAATGAACATGGGGTACTGGACTTATCTTTTACGCTTCATGGATATTTTTGGAACTTTTAAATTAATCAGTCGAAAAGCTTCGGCAAGTCCGGCCACCGGGTTTTCTAATGTCCATAAAAAAGAACAAGCAGAAATAATTACAAAAGCATTTGCAAAATAACGGAGTCTTTATGAGTGTTGAACTAAAAATCCCAGTCATTGGCGAATCAGTCACAGAAGTTACTTTATCATCTTGGTTAAAAAAAGATGGTGATTATGTCGCTGAAGGTGAAGCGGTTTGCGAAATAGAATCAGACAAGGCTTCAATGGAGCTTCCTGCTCCTAGTGCGGGAGTTTTAAAGATTATGGCAGAAGCCGGTTCTGAATTAAAAATTGGAGCAAAAATTGGCGAACTTGATACAAGTGCTGCTAAACCAGCAGCAACTATAGTGGCAGCGCCAAAATCAGTTGCTGCTCCAGTGGCCTCGGCGCCAGTAGCTGAAGCTAATAAAAAAGAAGTTAATGTCGCTTCACCTGCAGCAAGAAAAATTCTTGATGAAAAAGGAGTGAGTGCTGAAGGCCTTAATGGTTCAGGAAAAGATGGGCGAATTACAAAAGAAGATGCACTGAATTCTAAAAGCGCACCGGTAGCTAAAGCTCCAAGCGTAAGTGTGGCCATTGCTGGATCAAGAAATTTAAGAACTGAAAAAATGTCTCGCTTGAGAAAAACTATTGCAACTAAATTAGTTGAAGCAAAAAATACAACAGCAATGCTCACAACTTTTAATGAAGTTGATATGTTTGAATTGATGAGCCTTCGAAAAAAATATAAAGAAGCCTTTACTAAAAAACACGGTGTAGGCCTGGGCTTTATGTCTTTATTTACTAAAGCGGTGACAGTATCACTGAAGGATTTTCCTTCAGTAAATGCACAAATAAATGGCGATGAAATTATTTATCATGATTATGCTGATATTGGGATTGCTGTTTCAACTCCGAAGGGACTAGTCGTTCCAGTTGTACGAAATGCTGAAAGTATGTCACTGGCCCAAATTGAAAAAGAAATTTTAAATCTTGCAACAAAGGCCCGCGATGGAAAAATTACCATCGAAGAAATGCAAGGTGGAACTTTTTCGATTACTAACGGTGGAGTATTTGGATCGATGCTTTCAACTCCTATTTTAAATATTCCTCAGTCGGCAATTCTTGGAATGCATAATATAATTGAGCGGCCAATTGCGCTTAATGGTCAAGTCGTCATTCGTCCGATGATGTATTTAGCATTGTCTTATGATCACAGAATTATTGATGGGCGTGAATCAGTTAGTTTTTTAAAACAAGTTAAGGAGTTATTAGAAGATCCTTCAAGACTTTTGTTAGATGTTTAAATAATTTAGCTCAGGAGATCGTATGACAGAAAAATCAGATTTTCCTTATTTGCATGGCTTTTCTCCCGTTGAACAAGATCGTCTGAGAAGACAAGCGAGATTTGCTGAACATACGATTTATCAAAATGTGAATTTTTCTGCTTCCAAAAAGGTTTTAGAAGTAGGCTGTGGCGTGGGTGCCCAATCCGAAATTCTTTTAAGACGATTTCCTGATATTAAACTAACGGCAATTGATCTGAGTGAAAAACAATTGGCTTCAGCTAAAAATAGTCTTGGGCATTTATCATTTGCTAAAAATCGTTACGATTTACATCAAATGAGTGCGGAGAATTTATCATTTGATGCTGAAAGTTTTGATGGTGCTTTTTTATGCTTTGTTTTAGAGCACGTTCCCGATCCAGGTAAAGTATTATCAGAAGTTCGCCGGGTTCTCAGTCCTGGTGGAATTATTTATATTACAGAAGTTTTAAATTCTTCATTTTTTCTGGATC
>JAURXW010000008.1 GCA_030654205.1 Bacteriovorax sp. | reverse complement strand
GAATTCAGTGCTAAGCATGGAGGGCTTGTCAAAAAAACCTCTAATGCCGTATTTGAACTCGTTCAAGATAAAGAACATACCAATGTTTATATTACTGGACATGACAGTAAAACAATCTCCGATAAAAAACTTTCCTTATCTGCCATTGCTCGAATCAATGGAAAAGAATATCCAATGCAATTAAGTTATCAAAACGATCACTATTCTATTAATCCGGCCAATTCCTACCTTCATAAAGAAAATAATTATGTTTTAATGTTAACTGTTACTTTTGCAGGTTCAGCGGATAAAGTTGATTTTAATATTAAAGGAAAATAATTATTCCAAAATGATTTCCAATGCATTCAATAAAGTCATGGCCTCTGGATAGCTAAACTTGGCCCTTTTGATATTGGTCTCTCGCAGGTCGATAAAATAGTCTTCCGCTCCCCTAAAATCTGCTCCCGCAAGATTGGCCTTATTAAACGAGGCCCCTGCCAAAAGTGATTCCGAAAAATTTGAATTCAATAAATTTGCCTCGTAAAAATCAACATCTTTTAACGAGCATCTTGCAAATATTGCAGCAGTTAGATGCATTGATTGAAAAACAGAAAAGTCCAGAAGACATTCATTGAATACGGGTGAATAAAGGCTTGCTACTTCTGCCCAGTTAATTCCCATTAATTTGCATTTTTCAAAAACAATCTCGCGCAGACCAACTCCACGCAAGCTAATATTGCTTAAATTACAATTCTCAAAATGACACTCCATAAATTTACACAATGTAATATCTAGTTTTGAAAAATTGATAGAATTAAAAGTACAATTAACAAACTCTGAAGACTTTAATGTTTCTAGATTTGGAAGAGATACTTCGTTAAAAATTTGCTCTTGATAATAATTATTCATATTGATTTAAGATTGTTAAAACAAAAAAGCCCAGAGCGTATTTCAGCAATGGGCTTTTTGAGAGACATTCACAGGAGGTCTAAAAAAATCCTTTTAATAGATTCTCCACACACATGAATAGGTATTGCAGACATCGTGCCAAGTTTTTAATGGGCCTTTTTCTGGCATTAAAAAGCTTAAGTTATTGATTCTTATAGATGCAGCTTACATCTACTAAGTCACTAATTTGACGTTGTACCAGTTTACTAAGTCATTAAAATGACATTACCTTCTTACTCTTTCTTACATTCGCGGATCTTTAAATTATGAATCTTAATCGGAGCAGTGTAATAAAAACTCAAAACGACACACTGAGACATTTTCATTGTAGGATCTCTTCAATATTTCAAATTCTAGAGGTAATTGTGACAAAGATTTTATTAACATTTTTTCTCTTATTATCCTTTTCATTTGGCCATTCAGCAGTGGCCGAAGAGATCATTACTTTGCCAATTGTTAATTTTAACTTAACATCCAGCAATGTTTTAATAAATCTTGAAAACACATTTGCTAATCCCGAGAGAATGCTAAAGAGATATTATCCAACAGGTGCAAAAATTGAAAAAATGTCTGTTGATCATAATCAATTTCAATTTTACGCAACTAAAAGAGTTATGCTGATATCAAAAACGGTTTTTGTTCACGGCAATTTTGACATGCAATCTAACGTACCCGGATGCCGCTCAAAATCTGAAAAAGGATTTTTAGCAATTATGGATTTTACTGGCTCTGATGATTTGTTAATAGATAATATTGAAAAATTTGAGGCATTAATTTGTGTGCAAGAAAAGTCTTCAACCAGCTTGGATATTTCGGTTACGGGAAGATTGTACAAAGGAAATAATTTCATGCCACTTATTGCTTCAATTGTCACAGATCTAATTTCGGCCCAGACTGATCCTTTGATAAAAGCAATTAGCGAGGAAGTTAAGTCGGCCGTCCATTAGTTTTCAAATAATCAGAAAGAGTTTGTACCGAGCGATCAAGGGCCTCATCAAGTTCATTGATGCCATATAAATTTCCAACATGGGCCCAAATTTTTTTAGATTCTTTTTGAACTATATCAATTTCAACCCAAAAAGATTGATTCATTTTATTAATAGAAAGTCTCCCCAGTAAAAAGTCCTGGCCTTCCAATTTAATAAAAAATTCTGCGGGAAATTCACTAATCTTCATTAAATATGACTAACCTCGACCTTTGGTTTCTGTCGAATGTTTATCCATTTTTTCCAAGTAAGCAATAATCATTCCTGCGACATCTTTCCCAGTAGAAGTTTCGATTCCATTGAGACCTGGAGAGGAGTTAACTTCCATAATAAGCGGTCCTCTATCAGAACGTAACAAATCAACTCCGGCCACATTTAGACCCAGGGCCTTAGTTGCGCCTAATGCAGCTAAACGCTCTTCTTTTGTAATTGACACGACTTCTGCAGATCCACCCCTATGAAGATTAGATCTAAATTCGCCGGCCTTTGCTGTTCGCTTCATTGAGGCCACAACTTCGTCACCAATAACAAAACAACGTATATCAGAGCCTCTGGCCTCTTTAATAAATTCTTGTACCAAAATATTAGCGTCCATTTCTCTAAAGGCATCTATAACGGATTCAGCGGCACCATCTGTTTCGGCCAGAACCACTCCTTTACCTTGAGTGCCTTCTAAAAGCTTAATCACAAGTGGAGCACCACCGACTAATTTAATTAATTCTTGAGTCATCTTAGTTGAATGGGCAAAGCCGGTTATTGGCAAACCAATTCCTTTTCTTGAAAGCAGCTGTAACGAGCGCAATTTATCGCGAGCTCTGGAGATCGCCACACTTTCATTTAACGAAGAGACACCCATCATTTCAAATTGACGAATAACGGCCGTTCCATAAAAAGTAATTGAAGCCCCAATGCGCGGTATGATTGCATCAAAATCATCTAAGATTTTATCTTGATAATGAATCATGGGTTTTTTCGATGTAATGTTCATATAACATTTAAGTGTGTCGATAACTTCAACTTCATGGCCGCGAGCACGCCCAGCTTCCACTAATCTTTTAGTTGAATAAATATTTGAACTTCTCGATAAAATGGCAATCTTCATAATCCATTACTCCATTAATTTTTTAGTAAATATGAGCGCGCTGGGTTTATCAAATATCTTCCATTAAGCGCTTCCCTACCAATGAGCATCTTAAAGCCCATCAGGTCGCGGTTAATTAAAGTTATTTCAATTTCAAATTCACTTTTACCCATTTTAATCATCGTTTTGACAACTGGTCTTATGGTCTTTTGCCCGGTTGAACTTTTAATTTCCCGCTCCTCTATAAAGCGAGATTTAATATGTCTTTTTATTCCATCATCAGTTAAAATTGTGAACTTCACAATTTTTTTACCTTTCTCTGTAACAATTTCTATATCGTCTGCATGCAAAGCACTTGTTTTAGCGCCAGTATCAATTTTTGCCTTGAGATCAAGCAGTTTAAAACTTGGCAGTCCAACACTTTCTCTCCATCCCACAAATTCTAAATTTGATTTTTGTTCTTTCATTAGCTTTTTCTACCTATACTCAAAAAATATGCTCTATTGTCACACAATTAATTGCTAAAATACTAGTATTACATATAGGTTTATTTTTAACCTATTTAGAAATCCCTATGTCGAATGAATTTCTACTTAACCAATCATGTTCGTTGAGCTAGTATTAAGGTAATTCAAAACAATTCACTATTTTATTTTTAGAAGGAGAATCTTCCTATGAGTTCTAAATCTAAGTGTTCACCACTTTCATCGATCGGCCAAAAGCAGGTTATGGCAGTTACTGGACTTCTTCTTTGCGGCTTCTTAGTCACCCACATGCTGGGTAACTTCACATTACTAATTGGATCTGATGCTTTTAATAAGTACTCACATGCACTAACAAGTAATCCGTTAATCTATCTTGCAGAAGTAGGTTTAGCATTACTTTTTATTAGTCATATTGTGATGGCCTTTAGAGTTATTATTGCCAATAAAAAAGCCCGTCCAACTCCTTATCACACCTACACAAAATCTGGCCGCGGAGGCACGTTTGCTTCAGCAACAATGGCCTATTCTGGTGTGATTGCTTTAGTCTTTTTAGTTTTCCATATTCTTGGTTTAAAATTTGGAACTCACTATTCAACAATTGTTGGCGGTGTTGAAATGAGAGATATCTACAAAACAACTGTTGAATATTTCCAAGGATCAACTCTTCATCTTGCTGGATATTTAATAGCGGTTATCGCTCTTGGTATTCACACTAGTCACGGTTTTTGGTCGGCCTTTCAAAGTCTAGGGTTCAATCATCCTAAATATAATCCAAAAATTGAATTGCTCTCAACGCTATTTGGCTTTTATGTGGCAATCGGATTTTCAATTTTTCCGATTTTCTGTTATTTCCAAGGAGGACACTAGTCATGACAACTATTAAAAAACTAGATGGTAAAGTTCCAACAGGACCAGTTGAAGATCGCTGGAAAACTCATAAATTTAATATGAAGTTAGTTAACCCAGCTAACAAAAGAAAATATTCAGTACTTGTAGTGGGAACTGGTTTGGCCGGAGCTTCTGCTGCTGCCAGCATGGCCGAGCTTGGCTATAATGTCACAACTTTTTGTATCCAAGACTCACCAAGACGCGCGCATTCAATTGCAGCTCAAGGTGGTATCAACGCTGCTAAAAATTATCCCAATGATGGTGACTCTGTTTACAGACTTTTCTATGACACAGTAAAGGGCGGTGACTATCGAGCACGCGAATCAAACGTTTATCGCTTAGCTGAAGTTTCAAATAATATTATCGATCAATGTGTGGCCCAAGGGGTTCCCTTTGCTCGAGACTACGGTGGAACACTTTCAAATAGATCTTTTGGTGGTGCTCAAGTTTCGCGAACATTCTATGCTCGTGGGCAAACAGGTCAACAGCTTTTATTAGGTGCCTACTCGGCAATGATGAAGGAAGTTCATAAAGGGACAATTAAAAGTTACACTCGTCGCGAAATGGTAGAGCTGGTTATTATTGACGGCAAGGCCCGCGGTATAGTTGTTCGCAATATCGTCACAGGTGAGTTTGAAAAATACACTGCAGATGCTGTTATATTGGCCACAGGTGGATACGGAAATGTTTATTTCCTATCTACTAATGCCAAAGCTTCAAACGCTTCAGCGGCTTTTAGGGCCTATAAAAAAGGTGCCTATTTCGCCAACCCTTGCTACACCCAAATTCACCCTACTTGTATTCCTGTTTCTGGTGATCACCAATCAAAATTAACTTTGATGTCTGAATCTCTAAGAAATGATGGACGCGTTTGGGTTCCAAAAATTAAAGGTGATAAAAGATCTCCTGATTTAATTCCTGAATCAGAACGCGATTATTATCTTGAAAGAATTTATCCATCATTTGGTAACCTCGTTCCTCGCGATGTCGCTTCTAGAAACGCCAAACTTCAATGTGACGCGGGCTTTGGAGTTTCTCCAACAGGAATGGCCGTTTATTTAGATTTTGCTGATGCCATCAAAAGAAAAGGTGAAGATAAAATTCGTGCAGAATACGGAAATCTTTTTGAGATGTATGAGCGAATTACAGATCAAAATCCTTACAAAGTTCCAATGATGATTTATCCCGCAATTCACTACACGATGGGTGGATTATGGGTTGATTATAATTTAATGAGCAATATCCAAGGACTTTTTGTTTTAGGAGAAGCTAATTTTTCTGATCACGGAGCAAACCGCTTAGGTGCTTCGGCCCTAATGCAAGGTCTTGCCGATGGATATTTTGTAATTCCCTACACTATTGGAAATTATTTTGCTTCTGAAAAATTTGCCAAAGTCGATACAACTCACCCAGAGTTTGAAAAAGCTTTCGTTGATTCAAAAGATAAATACTCTAAACTTCTTGCCATCAATGGAACTAAAACAGTTGATGAATATCACCGGGCCTTAGGTCATATCATGTGGGAAAAAGTTGGTATGGGAAGAAATGAGGAAGGTCTTAAAAAGGCCATCGCTGATATTAAAACTCTACGCGCTGACTTTTGGAAAAATGTAAAAGTTTCTGGATCAAGTGTTGATGTTAATACCGAGCTTGAAAAAGCTGGGCGTGTTGCTGACTTCCTTGAACTAGGAGAGCTCATGGCCCTCGACGCTCTTGAACGAAAAGAGTCGTGTGGTGGACATTTTAGAGAAGAATCGCAAACTCCAGAAAATGAAGCTTTAAGAGACGATACTAACTTCTGTCATGTAGCTGCTTGGGAATTCCAAGGAGTCGACGGAGTGCCAACTCGTCACATAGAAGAGCTGAATTTTGAAACTGTAAAATTAACACAAAGAAGTTACAAGTAAGGGGTATTACCATGAGCGGAAATAGCAACGAGAAAATGTCTCTGAATTTAAAAGTATGGAGACAAAAAAATGCCAAAGATAAAGGACAAATGGTCGACTATAAACTAGACGGCGTTTCTCCTGATATGTCATTTCTTGAAATGATGGATACATTAAATACAAAACTCGTTAAAGAACAAGGCGACACAATCGCTTTTGATCATGACTGCCGCGAAGGAATTTGTGGAATGTGCTCAATGATGATTAACGGTCAGGCTCACGGTCCGGAAGCAGAAACGACAACTTGTCAGCTTCACATGAGAAAATTTAAAACCGGTGACACCATCGTTATCGAGCCATGGAGAGCTAAAG
>JAURXW010000537.1 GCA_030654205.1 Bacteriovorax sp. | reverse complement strand
TTTTAGTTTTTTGATCGAGTTGATTAAGATTAAGAACTATGTCTTCTTTTGGAGTTCTTAATTTAACTATTTTCTCATCAAAGGAATCAACAATCCCCTCAAGGGAAATTAAATCTTTAGAAAAAAGATTTGAACTTACGATGAAAATTACGAAAATTAGTTTATGTATTCTTTTTATAAACATACTTCTGGCTTATCGGGCATCGATAAATAATCTTTAACAAGAAAACCGACTGAACAAGTCTGGCTTATGCAAACTTGCCCTTGTCATAGCTGACTCTACTTTTTTTAATTCATGTTTACAGTATTTAAAGGAATTTTTTTATTGAACTGAATAATTCAGGTGTGTCGATTTCACAATTCCAATGTGCGAGAAGCACTTCCTTGTTCAGTAAGATAAAACCTTTTACAGATTCAAGGTTAGCTTCGGTCACTGGACTTTCAGTAATAACTTCAGGACAGTCTTCTATTGTAACGATTGCCGTCTGTTCGAAATTAAGGCTACTAGAGTTATTTATTTGAACCAAGAGCATGGGCTTACGATCAATTTTTCTTGAGTTAGATTGAAACCAAACATTCATAGGAAGGCCAGTACTTGTCTGGCTGGCACTGGACAATTCCCATGAATCTATATTTTTCATATTAGTTGCCTTTCATTTTTCCAACCACTGCCAAAATCGCTAATAGCCCAAATGATATTCCGACTATCGAGTTGAACTTACCAAACTTACTTTTTTTCTTGAACTGCGAACTTCCAAGCAAGATTGTCACAATACCTCCATAGACCGCGCTCTTTGAAGTACCACCTATGAAAGTACTTTTGCCAGCAAACGCAAGAATACTGCAAACACCAAGAACCAAGGAAGCCGCCCCGATAAATTCACTCTGAGATTTTTTTATAGGTTCTGTTATCTCCCCAGACTGAGATGTCCCACAATGTGAACAATGAATTGCTGTTTCATCAATTTCTTTACCACACGCCCTACAAAAAACCATAATGACCTCTACTGTAATTTATTTGAAGGACAACCTTTCCATTTTTTATCGTAAAGAGTCTTTTGGTAGCGTTCGCCCCAACCTTCAAGTTTTCTTTTAAAGTCTTCTTGGTCTTTCACTCTTTTTATTTGATCGTAATGATCTTGCCATGTCTTATGCTCTTCATTCATATCATCGATAGATTTTTCATAGCCTTCGCATCTTTTGATGTTTTGTTCTTTATCCGCGTTAGCTTTATTTCTAAGTGAGGATGCGTTCTCGATTAAAGGTTTAATCTTTTTCAGCGAAGTTAGCTTCGCTTGAGTGAAAGTACTAAGAATGAACTGAGCAGACTTCTTTAAAGGAAATTTATTATCTTTTAAAATATCAGCGGCATCTTCTTTATAAATATTTTCATAAATGGCAATTCCCTTATTTATCATGTCCAGATAGCTTGTATAATTCTCAACGCTACGTTTTATTTTATCATCCAAATCGCTTTGGATTGAAATCATCGTAGTGAGGTAAGCTTTTAAATTATAATCAGCACGATTGATGATGAAACTGTTAGTGATGATTGATCTAGCTTGTAAGCAATATTTATTTTCGATTTCATTACCACTTGGGCCAGTACATTTTTTGCCATCAAATAAATCATCTAGCTGGCTGTGGAGTTCTGGAATACGTTCATTGCCGTAACCTTTCTCAAGATTTTTTGAAATACCCTCATCGATGTCACTCCATTTCTCGTTAGGACTTTTACTTAGACCTAATTGAGCACAGGACGTGAGTGTGAAAATAATGGCCAATAATGCAAACTTCATTTTATTCTTTCCTTATTTAACGCGATTGATTTGTATCTGATATCTTTTCCCATCATCTTCAAAAGTCACCGAGCTTAACATTCGTTGCTGATTTTCACCTGTCAGAAGCTCGTCCAGTGAAAGTCCTAAATGATCTGCAATTCTTTTTAAATAATCTAAGTTCTTAAAGGAAGGTTCTCGCTCGTCTTTTATCCAGTCTTGCAAAACACTCCTCGGGATTTCCAATTGCCTAGAAAGCTCAGAAAGATAAAAAAATTACGCCTGAGGAAGTTTTTCGTCTTCTTGAAAAACTAAATCCGCTTTATCGCGATTTAGCTTTGGTGCAATACTACTGTGCGGGTCGCATTGGTGAAATCGCAGGAATCCAGATAAAAAATATAAATTTAGAAAAGGAGAGCTTAAAAATTAAAGAGACCTGTCTTTGGTGCCAAACAAATAAAACCTTTCTCGAATTAAAACCATTTCCAAAAAATAGAGAAACTAGAGAAGTTTACATTCATAAGGAGTTAAAAGAAATAATTACGAGACGGCTTAAACAGAAGCACCCCAATTGCGATTACCTCTTTCATATTGACGGGAAACCATTGAACTACGGCACGATTCAAATTCACTATCGAAGTGCCCAGCGCAAAGCCAAACTTCCATACTCAGGAACACATATCTTCAGGCATGGAATGGCGACACTCGCGAGACAAGTTGGTGGTGGTCTTGATGCTGTCATGGCAATGACTGGACATAAAACAGTAAAGCTCGCAGAAAAATATTCAAGAATAGGTAATGACGTTCAGAAGGAAGTATCTCTAAAGATTCTAAAACGTCTTGGAGATGTTCAAATGGCCCACGCCGAAGCCGAGCCTGACCACCAAAACGTACTAGCTTTTCCTAAGTCTATGGCATAAATTGGGAGCTTACAGGAGCTTACGAGGTATTTAATCGAAGCTCTTATGTTTAATTTTAGCAGGTTAAAAAGCATATCCCAGAACTACCCGATCTGTACTGGGGCAATTTAACAAATCAATGTTTTTGATTATTTACCAATGAAAATTTAGTCTTTTCTTTTTATCTTCTTCACTTCATTTCATCAGACTTAATAGCGATTCATGGGAAAAGTCGGAATGGTCGGAATGCTTTTCAAGTATTGGCTTATGTAAAAATGCCACCTCCTACAATGAGGTGGCAAGTTAATCAAATTTTACAAATCAATCGAAATTGGTTCAGCAACCATTTTTATCATGGCCTGATTATTGGCCTTTAAATGATTCTCAAGAAGGTCAACATAATTCTGAATTCCATGATTATCAAACATTGGCTTTGTAGACTTTAATCTATCCAGCATAATTTTTTTTGAATAGCGAAGCTCTAAAATCTGTAACATGCTTAAGAGATTATTTCCCATATACGACCAATATGCAGTATTTCCTCTTTCAATCTTTTCTCCACTACTAAAGTATAAAGTTCCTGGTTTCTTCATAAAAAAAGGAACTCTTGATACGATATCTTGCTTATGAACAAACTTATAGAGAGGCAGTTCCATACAAGCGCTTTCAAAGCGATAATCCCCCACTCCAGGTGCACCAAAGGTGTAAATTGAAGAGATACGATCTCTGATTTCTACATCTAAAAAGCGAGTTGCCATAATTGCTAAGGCTCCCCCGAGTGAATGCCCAGAAACGATTAAAGGAAGCTTTAATTCCTTTAAATCAAATTCAACAAAAAGTTGAATTTTTTTAAATGCTTCATAGAACCCTTTATGGACCTTTCCAATCCCACTTTCGATTTTAAAAAATGATAAGTCGACAGCAAAATCACGAACATCTAAATCAGTCCCCCTAAATATTAAAAATGCGATTTTATCATCCTTTGCAATAAATCCTTGAATGCCATCTACGTCAAAGTAACTCACAAGTGATAAGCCAAATTGATTTAAGTTTGCACTTACTTGCTCTTTTTCGCCGTAAGCATAAGATGATAAATGTGAACACAATGTCGCAGTTCTTATTGAGCAGGCTAAGCGATTAAATGGTAAATCTAAAATACTCATCTTACACCCCCCTCTTTAACTAAAGACTGATGAATCCCATGGCCTAAATAATCAATTCCTAATAGACCTTTAACTTTATTCTCTATCTTCTTTTCAAGTGCTCTTACTAAAAATGTGTGAGGTGGAATAAACATATTAGATGCAGTACTAATAAGTGCAACCTCCACTTCTATTTCAAATAAGGTGTCTTTTAAACTTGCTTGAAACGCTTCATAGCTTTCGTACTCCACCAGCAGAACTACCTCTAACTTCTTAATCAAAATATTGATTTTTGAGTTTGGATTTTGAATCTCCTGATGAGGTAAGAACTGCTTTAAAAATAACTTACTATGCTGCAAGAGTTCGACTTGATACTTGCCACACTTCTCACCTCTATCCTTGCGTGGTACAGAATACTTTATAAAGCTTGTGATCATATCTGTTACCAACATCGGCTGGATTGCCAGGCCATCTCCAAAACCATTCTTAACAATCTCTTCCGAGGCTTGTTTAAATGGTTGAAACGAAAAACGTGGCAACTCGATATTAATTTCTGATAATTGAGGATTGCTATTAAGACTCGATAATCTTTTATCTAAAAAAGCTTCACGCAAAGAATTTATAACATCTGATGCTAAGTACTGTTCATTTAATGGAAATGTAGTACCAAGAGTAAGCGCAAGAAAAACCATTTCAGCACAATAGAGCTTATTATTCTCTTGTTCCAGCCATTGGATAGCTTCGGCTTTCCCTCCAAAAGCATCTAATACTTTTTTTCCAAAAAGATGTGCTTCTTGCAGAGTCTTGGCCGTCAAGGGATCTCCACCATTATAATCACCCGGAAAGTGAGAGTAGGTGTTTATAAGTGCCGACCAAGCGATTATATTTTTTTCACAATCTATAATGTCTTCCCTGCTTAGCTGCTCAGGGAAACTTGGCGTGAAAAAAATCATTGGGTAACTAGTATCTCCAAAAAGACCGCTTTGATAATTTTGCGGATTATTAAGCGTGATTACCTTGTTGCCTGACCTAACAACGAGTTGCGCATGAGTGCATTGCAATTTCATAATCTCTAAATGATCATTACTCGGGCTTTGAGCATGATGTTTAATCGAAATCGCGATTTGTCTCTCCCCCATTGATTTGACTAGCGATAATTGATCTGGCCCTCTTGAGTCATCATATGCAACAACTCTAACCTCTTCCTCCTTGTATCCGATCAAATGTGGATATGATTGTACTTTTTCTCCATCAGAAAAAGTGGACTCTTGCTGATAAAGATTATGATAACTAGCAATTAATCTTCCTAGGTATGCAGTATGCCGCTTAAATGTTGAATCCATTTGGAGTGTAGTACTACTGGTATTATTAATAGAATTGTCTTTTGTCATATTCCCTCCGACAAAAAAAGATTTACACCAACTTCAAAAAAGAAGCGTTTCACCCTATTGATTTTTAAATCGTTGGAGGCTAGAATTGATTATCACGACCAATTGCTAACCGGGGCTCCAACTAGTAATTAATTTTACTTACAGGAACCCTGGTTTATCCAAAACCGCAAACTCCAAGATGATATTTTTTGTATTTATTTTTGATGATAACTTGAATAGTAATTTTTGAGGTCAGAAGTTCTTCTTTTCGAAATTGTTGAAAAGGTTTCAGTACAAATAGAAAATAGGACGAACTATGCGTACATAGTCTTCTTAAGCAATTTACCATTCCGCCTTTCCCTAGCTACAACACTATTAACAAAGATCACATTTCACTCCTTAGAAACTATGTCTTAATTATTTAATTTCTACTTTTTTTTACTTCCAACAAAGTATCAACATCGCCTTCGTCGATATAACCTTCGTCTAAAATATGATTCAAGAACTCTTCAAAAGTTTGAGCACATCCAGCAGAATCGTGCTCGAGTACTTCATTAAAAAATTCAATTGCATCAGTGTCATTTGTCACAAAAAGATTACCAGATAGAACACTTAGCATAATTCCATCAATTTCACCGTCATCCAATCCACTGTTCTCTTTAATATGCTCATGCATGGCCAGTGTTTCATCCACCTCATGCTCAATTTGAATTACTTGTATTGCATTTTCGATAGTAGGATTATACCTATGCTCATTTATTAGGGCCGATAGATCAGGATAAGAAGCTTTAATTCTATTTTGTGTTAGCTCAGAAAAAATTTGTTCAGGAATCGTGATTACTACAGACGTATGGAGTTTTTCTAAAAGATCAACCTTCCAAAAATAGACAATGATATTAGCATCCGAAACAATAATCACTATAACACCCTTGCGAGCTCCTCATTGCTCATTTCAGTTAACTTAGATAATTCATCAATACCGATAACTTGCTTAGCTGTCGCTTCAAGAGCAAGTTCCAACAATCTTCCTTTTAAAGATTTTACTCTAACTACATAGTCTGGCGTAGTGTAGCCAATTTCATCTTTTTCCTCATTCAATTTTTCTTTGCAATAATTATCCAATCGTCGATAGTCATCCCAAGAAATTTTTTTCAAATCTTTTAAAACATAGGTCATCATCAAAAAACTAACCTTAAATTTACTTGCCAACATTGCAATATGAGAAGGCTTTACTTTATCCAATAAAGAAAAACCTAAATCATCGTAGTATTTTCTTAAATAATTAGTTGGAACCAGTAGCTCTTGCGCAAAAGCATCTATAACATATTCTCTTTGGTCTTTTTCACCATCTATATCTATTTCGAGAAAGTCGTTGTGTAAAAAATAATGTCCGAGCTCATGCGCAAGAGTAAATCTCTTACGTCCTTCAAACTTATTATTTTCATTAAAAACGATCAAGGGATAACCGTAAACATCCTTAGAATAAAATCCCCACATTGATTCACCCAAATCAACACCTAAAATAGGTATGTTCAACTTATTAGAAATCAAGTCAACAATATCTAACTCATCATCTTCATCAATACCTAGCTTTGATCTCAATTGCTTTGCCATGGCCTTTGCAATATCCTTCTGTTTTTCAATCGGAAGGTTTGCATCTAAATCGACATTGTAAATTTCACTATGATCAAAAGGAGTCTTCCCTAGCTTTTTTTGAAGACTTCCAACTCTTCTCAACTCCTTCAGGAAGGGTCTTAATTTTTCTTTTAAATCTTCTGATATTTGTGCGTCTTCTGCACGATAAGAAACCCTGTCAAAAAATCCCTTCTTTTTACTCAAAGGTTTTGCATGTTCAAAAAGAGAAGCTGGAGATACTTCGTAAATCCTGCAAAGCTTATCAAATACTTCAAGATTAAGATTTGTTTCGCCACTCTCGATTCTGCTAATGACATGATTGCCACTCTTACCTAAGAGCTTTGCAACTTCATCCCCGCTTAGGCCTTTTTCTGTTCTTAATTGTTTCAATTTTTGAATAATTGTTTTCATGTTAACTCCATACTACACTACTGCATAAAAAAAGTAAACACTTATGCGTTTTATGCATAAATATCGGCAACCTTCGGAAAAACTTTATAAAATTCATAAAGTTGCTTGTGTTACGTCGATCTTCAGCACTTCATAATTTTTACATTTTAACTTACTTTAACTATCTAAAATTATATAAAATGCATGATTTTTTAATTAATATTCATGCAAACTTATGACAAAGTAATAAAATGGATTAATGAGAGACTATTATGCTTAAAAAAGAATTCATCAAAAACAAACTTGTCCCTGGAACACTTTATAGACGTAGTGAGCTTGAAGAGTTCAGCACGAGCATAGATCGCCACCTTGGCCAATTGGTCAAAGAAGGAACTCTCAAAAAAGTAGGGCCAGGCCTTTATCTTCGTCCAGAAATGATAGTATTTGGCGAGAAGGTTGCTGACACTAAAGAGCTGATTAGAGCGTTCTTAAAAGATGATCGTTTCTTAACAGTCTCCTTTAGTAGCTATAATGCCCTTGGACTCGGGACGACTCAACTTTACAATCATATGATTGTTTATAACCACAAAAGGCATGGGGAATTCAAACTTGATAATCGATTTTTTGAATTTCGTATGAAATCGGCCTTCCCTGCGCAATTTAGCAAGGAGAGCTTGCTCGTTGATATGCTCAATAACATATCTGAACTCGCTGAAGATCAAGAAAGAATAGTTCAGATATTGAAAAGTAAGCTTTCAAGTTTTAATCGACAGTCTTTAGAAAATGCGGTCAAATTATACGGAAAGGTAAAAACTAAAAAGCTAATCAAAATACTATATGGCAAAAATCTTCTTTATGCTTAACAAACTATTTTTAATCTCATTAACCTTTATCTTATTCGGATGTAGCCAAACACAACAAAAGCCGAACTTAGATGAATTTTCTCTTAAAGTAATAATTGAACATATTTCAAATCGGGATACATGGAAAGTCACTTTCCAAACTTCACGGCCAACATCAACGCTTGTTTTTAAT
>JAURXW010000529.1 GCA_030654205.1 Bacteriovorax sp. | reverse complement strand
ACATATCACTATATTCAATACTCTCCTTAGTAAAATTCCAATCAGAGCGCAATGCCCGTGCTTTTTTTTCTAGCTCTGGAAAATAATTATCATGGGCCTCTATGAAAGATCTCAAGGCCGCACTATAGATATCTTCAAGCTTCATATCAAAGGATCGAGATATTTGAAGAACTGTTAAGACAAAAGAAGCAAATTTCTCAGGAGCATTCCCCATTAAATCAACAACGTCAGATTCACTTAATCCAAAAAGTTCTAAAGGCATTTTACTAACGAGATCACCTTCTAAAAATTTAAGTAAAGGGTGAAGATTTCGTCCTGTTTTAAATGAGACCAGATCTCCCAAGTCAACACCAAGACCAATCGCAAGAGATGCCATTTTTTCAAACTTAGGATATTTTTTTCCTTTTTCGATTTCATTTAAATAGGAAATCGACATATCTGATACATCTGCCAATTCTTTTAACGAAAAACCACGGCGCAATCGTAGTTGACGAATTTTTAGACCTAAAATAAATCTAAGGACAGTTTTTTTCTTCAGCATAGTGTTTCAAACTATACGCAAATCTATTTTTGATGTCTAGCGGCGAGAAGGTCTTTTTGCGGAACCTTAACATTAGCGAAATTTCGCTATCTTTTGTGATTCGCTAGTGCTTATTATATTACGAGCAATTATTTTGCGTTTATTTAATGACTTACAAACCATATAACCAGAAGGAGCTGTCATGAGCTATCATTCACTAACTGATTCAGTTCAAATTTCCAATGGTGCCATCAGCGATCGGTCAATAGAATTACTTGATACAAAATTCTTAAATTTACTAACTAATCTTCATAGGAAAATGGAAATTCGAAGGAACCAATTATTGGCCGTTCGACGCCGTCATCAAATATCTTATGATCAAGGCGGAATTCCTCGCACTGAAATTCTGAATCGAGAATCTACAAAAGCAAACTGGAAAGTGGCTTCGATCCCAAAAGATTTAACAACCAGAAGAGTAGAAATCACTGGGCCAGTCAATGACGCAAAAATGGTCATTAATATGCTCTCACGAAATAGTGATGGCTCTAGGGCCGATATGGCAATGCTTGATTTTGAAGACTCTATGTATCCATCTTGGAATAATATAATTGATGGAGTGTTTAATGTTATAGGTGCTAGCTTAGGTAAACTTCAATACCAAAAAGACAATAAATCAAAGATATATAAAATTGATCCATCAGATATGGCCGGGCTCATGGTTCGAGTCAGAGGACTTCATTTACAAGAAATTAATATTAAAATAGATGGTCAATTTGTATCGGCCGGACTTTTTGATTTAGCCTTATGCTTTTTTCATACGGCAGAAAATTTAATCAAGGCCCATAAAACACCTAAATATTATATTCCAAAAATTGAATATCCAATGGAAGCTTGGTGGTGGAATGATCTATTTTGTCAGCTACAATCAGAGTTAGGATATGAAAAAGGAACTTTGCGAGCAACTTTTTTAATCGAAACACTTCCGGCAGCATTTAATATTGAGGAAATTCTTTACGAACTAAGAGATCACGTCGTTGGAATGAATGTTGGTCGATGGGATAAAATTTTCTCTGATATTAAAACACTTAAAAATCATTCTTCCAGAATAAGCCCCGATCGTGCAGAAATAACCATGAAAAAATTCTGGATGGAAAATTATGCAAAAAAATTAGTCAATGTATGTCATCGCCGAGGGGCTTTTGCGATAGGTGGAATGTCTGCTTTTACTCCTGGTAAAGACCCTGAAGTGAGAATTTTACAAACCAAAAAAGTCATTGAAGATAAGTCTAATGAATTTAAATTAGGTCATGATGGTTGCTGGGTTTCACATCCGTATTTCATAGGCCCTGCTATGCAGTGTTTCTCTGTCGAAAATCAGCTGGATCATATAGATGAAAAATTTCCAGAACATCCAAACCTCTTAATGGAAGGCGGTGGACCACGTACTCTTGCCGGATTAAAAACAAATATTCAAGTCGCGATAGCTTATCTGTGCGGATTGGAAAAAGGTCTGGGTTGTGTGGCCCATAATAATATGATGGAAGATCTGGCAACTCTTGAAATATCACGGGCCCAAGTTTGGCAGTGGAATTTTTATAAAATCACTCTTGATAGTGGTGAAGTGGTTGATGAGAATTTAATTAAACAACTTTTTGACAATGAAAAGGAAGCATTTTTAATCGATATTTTAAGCAATTTAACAATAACTGAGAAAGAAAAACTAACTGAAATCCAAATTCTCAACAAAGCGACACTTGAAGGAAAGTTACTTTTTACATCAACAATTCTTGAACCATTTTTAACGACAACTAGTCCCTTGGAAATTGTATCCAACCACACACATAAAAGGAGAAACAACATGGAAGAAACAACACAACTAGAAACACTTTGGAATAAAGACAAGCGATGGGGAGGTATCACTAGAGACTATTCTCCGGCAGAGGTACTAAAACTTAGAGGTTCATATAAATTAGAACACTCGCTAGCTAGACTTGGGGCCGAAAACTTGTGGCGACTTTTAAATGAAGAAAATTATATTAATGCACTAGGGGCCTTGACAGGTAACCAAGCAGTTCAGCAAGTAAGGGCAGGCCTTAAGGCCATTTATCTTTCAGGATGGCAGGTCGCTGCAGATGCTAATCTTGCTGGAGAAATGTATCCGGATCAAAGTTTATACCCATCTGATAGTGTACCAAATGTTGTTAAAAAAATTAACCAGGCGCTTATTCGTGCAGATCAGGTAGAGAGTGCAGAAGGTAATGTAACGAGAGAATGGTTAGCTCCAATTATTGCTGATGCTGAAGCTGGTTTTGGTGGTGCTCTAAATGCTTATGAGTTAATGAAGCAAATGATTTCCGCTGGTGCTGCTGGAGTTCATTTTGAAGATCAACTTGCCAGTGAAAAAAAATGCGGCCATTTGGGTGGAAAAGTTCTAGTCCCCACTTCAGAATTTATTAAAAAATTAACTGCGGCCAGACTAGCTGCAGATGTTATGGATGTGCCAACGTTAGTTATTGCTAGAACTGATGCACAAGCAGCAACACTTATAACAAGTGATATCGATCCAAGAGACCATCAATTCTTAACAGGCGAAAGAACTCCCGAAGGGTTTTTTAGAATTAAGAATGGAATGGATATCGCAATTGCACGGGGATTGGCCTACGCTCCTTATGCTGACTTGATTTGGTGTGAAACCTCTACTCCTGATTTGGAGGAAGCTAGATTATTTGCAGAAAGCATTCACGCTCAATTTCCAAATAAAATGTTGGCCTATAATTGCTCTCCCTCATTTAATTGGAAAAAGAAGCTAGACGAAAAAACCATTGCTAGCTTCCAAAAAGAGCTTGGGGCCATGGGCTATAAATTTCAATTTGTAACGTTAGCGGGTTTTCATTCACTAAATTATTCAATGTATTCATTGGCATACCAGTATAAAACCCACGGTATGAGTGCCTATTCAGCGCTACAGGAAAACGAATTTAGTGCAGAAGCAATTGGCTATACAGCTACTAAACATCAACGTGAAGTTGGAACTGGATATTTTGATTTGGTTTCGACAACAATTAGTCAGGGACAGTCCTCTACACTTGCTTTAAAGGGTTCAACTGAAGAAGCACAGTTTTGTGGGGCAATGGCTTAGAAGACTTTTAAAGAATCCTCAAAGACTTCTCTCTTTGGGGATTTTTCATTTTAGAAAAAGATAATTTAAAAATTTCAGCGAAAATTTAGTATAAAAAACAAGAATGTAATGATTCTGTAATAGCTTTTTAAAATATATCACAATTCAGTTAAATGCAGATGACATATTTTATTTGATGCCAGTATGAAACACCAGATGACATTATTATTCCGGTCTTTATTTTTCTTTCATGGAGGACTTAATGAAAAATGGAATCTTAATCAGCGCTTTGTCTATGACTCTTTCCTTTTCGCAACTTTTTGCCTGTGATATAAACGGTAAAACAGGTTTTATGCCTGAAAATAATCTTAATATTTCCAAAGATGACAAGGAAACTAATGGTATGTCGAAAGACAAATTTGAGGCCATAGTTAATCGTGTCTATCTCAGTTACTCTTCAATTGTTGCAGAAAAAGGAGCAACACTTAAAATGGATAATAATTGGGATGATGGAACTGTGAACGCTTACGCTAACCGCACAGGA
>JAURXW010000528.1 GCA_030654205.1 Bacteriovorax sp. | reverse complement strand
TTTTAATTCAGTATTTGGCCAAGATATTGGCTCGGTAAATGTTGACTTAAATTATCTTCCTGAAGAATTAAATTCTGTAGGATTTTACAATTCGTCTATAGAAATAATTATTCCAACAAAATTTCAGAAAGGAATTTTAATTAATAGCGTGTTCTATTCTAATTTCGGAATGGATTATCCTTCCAACGAAATAATAAATACATCTTCACTAGAGACTTTTAAATCTGTTGGTTATTCATTAAAGTATTTGAATTCAATTAATGATAAGTGGAGTTATGAAATTATATTTTCGCCTACAGTTTCATCCAATTTTGAATCGAACCTTACGTTTGATGATTTTGTTTTAAATGGAGGAATAATATTTACAAGAAAAAATAATGGAAAAAAATTCCAAATTGGTTTTCTTAATAATTCAAGTTTTGGATTTAATACACCAATTCCATTAGTAACCTATGGCAGTAAATGGGGTGATAATATATACTATACAATTGGGTTTCCAATTACAAAAATTGAATATCAAATAAATTCAAAAAATAAAGCTAATTTATATTTAAAGCCTAAGGGTTTCTACGCAAATTTAAGTGATGCAATTATATTGAATTCATCAGAAGTTGCAGAAAAGGCAACCTATAAATCAATAATTTCGGGTTTAAACTTCACACATACTATTGATGATTTTTGGAAAATTGCATTAGACACAGGTTATCAATTAACATCTGATTATGATTTAGTAAATAGTCATAAAAACAGTGTATATAAATTTAACACTAAAAACAATTTTTATATTGGTTTAAACTTAAAGTTTGATTTGTTAAAAGAGAATAATTAAAATAATTAAAAAAGAAAATTATGAATTTAAAAATAATGTATTTAAAAAGTATTGCACTGCTTTTAATAGCAATAAGTGTAGGTTGCTCATCAAGTGATGATGATACGGAGATGGGGAATTGGGTTGAAGGTTCATCATTTGATGGTGATGCACGAGGAAATTCAGTAGCATTTGTAATTGGAGATAAAGGATATTTAGTTTCCGGATATAATGGTGATGATTATTTAAATGACCTTTGGGAGTACAATAAAGAAGGAGATTTTTGGGCGCAAAAATCTGATTTTCCTGGAAATGCAAGAAGTGGAGCTGTCGGTTTTGAACTAAACGGAAAAGGTTATTTTGGTACAGGTTATGACGGTGATAATAAATTAAATGATTTTTGGAGCTATGATCCAACGAGTAATACTTGGACACAAAAAGCTGATTTTGTTGGAACCGCAAGGATAGGAGCAGTTGGCTTTTCTGTTTCAGGAAAAGGCTACATTGGAACAGGTTATGATGGTAGCGAATTGAAGGATTTTTGGCAGTATAATGATGTTTCAAATGAATGGATACAATCAGTTGGTTTTGGTGGCGATAAAAGAAAAGATGCAGTTGTTTTTGTTATAGATAACATTGCTTATATGGGAACTGGGTTACGAAATGGAGCATATCAAAACGATTTTTATAAGTTTGAGGGTTCTACAGAAACTTGGACTCGCTTGACAGATTTAGATGATGATGATTCAGATTATAGCGTGTTACTTTCAAATGGTGTTGCATTTACTATTGATGGCCTTGGATATATAACAACTGGTGAATCTTCAGGGGTATCAACCAATTTATGGGTGTATAATCCAGCTCTTGATACTTGGGATCAAGACCCTAATTTTGAAGGGTCGGCTAGACAAGATGCTGTTTCTTTTAGCTTTTTTGATAGAGCCTTTGTGTTAATGGGAAGTAGCGGTAGCTATTACTTTGATGATAACTGGGAGTATCGCCCACTTGAGGAAAGTGACACTGATGATTAATTGTTTTAAATATTATAATAATTTGATTTAGGTTTTAACTAAAGGATTTAAACAAGTAAAATTGAATAACTCTTTAAATTTAATTTATTATGAAACAAAAAAAAATGGTTATTGGAATATTTATATTAGTTATTTTATTGATAGGTTTTAGTGTTAACTTTTCTTTAAATAAGCGTTATAATTTAGAAACATTTAAAGTTAATAACGGCTGGGGATATTCAATTTACAAAGAGAAAAAATTAATTATAAAGCAAGAAAATATACCTTCAATTCAAATAAAAAAACCATTTGCTACAGAAACTGATGCCATTAAAATTGGTGAACTAATGGTTAGAAAATTAGAAAAAAGAAAAACACCTTCAATCACTTATCAAGAGCTTCTAGTAAATAGTGTAGATTTGTATTCTTTTAAGTAAAATTTGCATAAAAAAAAGTTTTTGAAAATTAATTTTAAAAATATCAATCCTGTTGTAATCCACATTTTATGCTGGGTGATACTTATTTTAATAAATGTTTTAACTTTCTATAATAGGTTTCAAATTTTCCCTAAGGACTACCAGTTTTATATTAGAATAACCTTGGATATTCTAATATTTTATTTGAACTTCAGTTTGTTGGTGCCAAAATTATTATTGAATAGAAAGGTGCTATTATATATTGTTGTTTCACTAGCTTTCATTTTTTTCTATATTTATTTGAATAGGCTATTTGCTCCTCCAAAAGAATTTTTTCAAGAAATGATGCCAAAAAGGCCAGATTTAGGCGGCTTTAAGGGTAAAGCCCCTGATTTTGGACCTAATAATTCTATTTTTATGGGGGTGCAAGTTTTAGTTGCTATTTTATTATTTGCCGTTGGTTCTGTCGTTAAGTTAGTCACTGAATGGTATAAAAATGAAAAGACAAAGGCTCAAATAGAAACACAAAAAATTAACACAGAGCTGTCATTTTTAAAAGCCCAACTAAACCCTCATTTTTTATTCAACTCATTAAATAGTATCTACTCATTAGCAAATAAAAAATCTGATTATACAACAGATGCCATTGTTACCTTATCTGAATTAATGAGATATATGCTATATGAAACAAATAAAACATCTGTGCCTTTAAATAATGAAATAGATTATATAAAAAATTATATTTCACTTCAAACTTTGCGTTTAAAAGATTCTAGTGGTGTACGCTTTAATGTTCATGGGAATTTAGATTATACCATAGAACCATTACTTTTAATCTCTTTTATTGAGAATGCATTTAAATATGGAACTGATTATACAGGTAAAACAAGCATTATTATTCAAATTATAATTGAAGAAAAAAAGTTGTTTTTAAACATTAGTAACTATATTTCATTAAATGAAAAAAGCAAGCCAAGTTCAGGTATTGGGCTGCAAAATATTAAAAACAGATTAAATTTGTTATATCCAAATTCTCATACTTTAAAAATTGAAGAATCGGATGAATTATATATGGTAGAACTGATGTTAAAACTAAAAAAATGATGAGGTGTTTAATAATAGATGATGAACCATTGGCAATAGAATTATTAGAAGATTTTGTTTCTAAAACCCCTTTTTTGGAGTTGATTTCAAGTTGTTCAAATGCTATTGATGCCACGTCAATTCTTAAAAAAAACAAAATTGATTTAATTTTTACGGATATTGAAATGCCAGATTTCTCAGGTATTGAATTTGTAAAATCCTTAGATATAAAGCCTTTGTTTATTTTTACTACAGCCTATTCGCATTATGCTGTTGAAGGCTTTAATTTAAATGCTGTAGATTATTTAGTGAAACCGATTCCTTTTCATAGGTTTTTAACAGCTGTAAATAGAGCTCATGAGTTATATTTATTAAAAAATGAAGACAGTAAGAAATATCCGGTTCAAATAGAATCAACTAATTTTGTTTTTGTTAAATCTGAATATGACAATATAAAAATAAACTTTGATGATATTAAGTATATTGAAGGATTAAAAGATTATATAAAA
>JAURXW010000527.1 GCA_030654205.1 Bacteriovorax sp. | reverse complement strand
TGTGGGCCATGGGTGACACTGATCACGAAGCCGAAGTAATCGTAGAAGAAGTTGTCAAACATCAGGGCAAAGGTGGGCATTTAGCTGATATTGCCATTTTATATCGCAGCAACACCCAAGCTCCTCCAATTGAGGACCAACTTAGACTCTCTCAAGTTCCTTACCAAATTATTGGTGGCCAAAAGTTTTATGACAAAAAGGAAGTTAAAGATTTAATGAGTTATCTTTTTGTTATTTTAAATCCTAGTGATCAGATGGCCTTAAGAAGAATTCTTAATATTCCAAATCGTGGAATCGGAAATGCTACTCTTGAAAAATACCTAAAAAAATCAGAGGAAGAAAAGATCCCCCTCTTTCATGTCTTAGAAAAATACCCAAGTATTGATCCTGCCCGTTCACAGGGAATTATTACTTTCGTCGAACTCATCAACAAATATAAAAAGAAATTTCTAACCGGTACTCTGGCCGAAAACATAAGTGTTTTAATCGAAGAGATAGATTATTTAAACTTTATTGATAAACAATATGATAATGCCAAGCAAGTTGAACGCAGAAGAAAAGACGTTATGTATTTTATTGAATCGGCCAATCGTTTTGCCAATTACTATAAAGACAACGCTACTCTTAAAAACTTTGTCGAGCGCCTGCTACTTCAAGACTCTCAAGATAAAGATAAATTAGAAGACGAAGAAGGTGATTCTGACGTTAGAAAAAATGAAGTTACTTTAATGACACTTCATTCTTCAAAAGGACTAGAATTTCAAAAAGTATTTTTAGTTGGAGTTGAAGAGGAAACTCTCCCTCATAAACGAACAATAGCCCAGGGTGAAGATATTAGCGAAGAGCGCAGACTTTGTTACGTAGGTATTACCAGGGCCCAAGAAGAACTCATCATGACCTACGCTAAACAAAGAAAAATGTTTGGTAAAGATATGCCCCGGAGTAAATCTCGATTCCTAAACGATCTAGCAGGACAAAATCTCTTTATCGAACAAGACCGAACAACTTTTGGCCACTTAAGTGTCGAAGAAGCAGACACCTATAAAAAAAGTTTTTTCTCCAATCTACTCGGTAGCTTAGACGAGGAATAAATTAAGTAATTCTTAAGGTTATGATGAGCATAATTGCTTTAAAATTTACTTAACACTATCTTGATAATGAAAGAGGATACCCAAATGGCCAAAGATATTTTAATTGTTGATGACGACAAGCAGATTTGCAAAATTCTTGGTCAGTTTTGTAAAAACATGGGTTGTTTTACAAATATTGTACTGGCCCATGATGGTGCAATGGCCGCAGCAAAATTAAATAACCAAAAATTCGATGTAATTATCCTCGATATCAATTTACCTAAAAGATCAGGGATCGATGTCTTAAAAGAAATTGCTGAAAATAAACAATCTGTTAATGATCCTGCCAATATTATTGTTATCTCAGGATCAATGGAAAAAGATAAAATGGAAAAAATTCTGGCCTATAAATGCAGAAATTTTTTAGTTAAACCTTTTGACGAGGCAAGCTTTCAGGAAAAAGTTTTAAAAATATTACAAACTCCTCCTGCTCCAGTGACTCCACCAAAAAAATAATCTCAACATAAGAGGGCCATCCTTGGCCCTAAACCCATCCTTGGTGCCAATCCCTGGCCTTTAAAAAATCATCTTCCTTGAATTATCTATAAACAAAAACTGTTAATTCTCTTTTTACAAAAAATTTACTGGTCACTTTCACACGTATTTTTTTAATTTCGTGGCAATCCAAATTTCTTTGTTTTAAAAATTCTTTTAAACGTACTTCATGATCAGCATTCCAAACATAATACTCTTCAACAAATTCAACATTTCCAGTTTCACTGCCCCAAACTCCACTTCCAGAGCAGCCACTTGGGTTAAGCTTTAAAGCTCCACATGCCGAGCTAAGAAATAAAACTAAAAACAAAAATAAAAACTTCAAATTTTTCACTGAAGTGGTCCTTTATTTGTAAGCAGTGAAATTTTATAATTTACTGGACAATACAAACCAAGAGTCACAATCGTTAAAAAAAAGTTTTTTAAGCTAGTGGATTGTTCAACAACAACATATGAGGGTTCTTCCAAACCTAACTTCATGCTTATGTCTTCAAGATCAATCACTGTATTTTCAGGAAATTTCCCCCAAAAATAAAAATCAGCGCTCGATTCAATAGACTCTGCATGCTCGCTGTTTTTGCCGGCCGAAATTTTAAAGGGTGTTCTACCACTCGCTACAAAACTCAGGCTGCCACAACTTACCAATAATTGAGTTGCTACGAATAAACAAAACACATGACATGTCCGCCAATTCATTTAATCTCCAATTACAAAAAATTTGTCTTAGCTAAATTGTCCACTGTTTCATTTTGCTATGTCAATAAATTATAAAACTTAGGGCCCTAAACTTTACTCTGACTTAAAATGAGGAGAACGTTTTTCGTTAAAGGCATTGAGTGCTTCAAAGTGATCGTTTGTACGCTGGCTGATACCTTGAAAATTAGCGAGAACATCCAATGATGTATGTAGATCACTGAGATAAGAAATTTTCATCGCTTTTTTTGTCATCGCTTGAGCAATAGGTGCATTACTAGCTATTAAAGCTGCATATTTTTCAGTTTCACCTAGCAATGCAGAATCTTCGAATAAATTATTTAGTAATCCAAACTCAAATGCTTTTTTGCCTTCAAAAATTTCTGCCGTTAAAAACATTTGCATTGCCTTGGCGTAGCCCAAAACTCTTTGAAGAAAAAAAGTTCCGCCATCTCCAGGGACAAGTCCCATACGAGTAAAAGTTTCACCAAACTTAGTGCTTGTACTGCCTATACGCAAATCACACATCATCGCTAAATCGCACCCGGCACCAATGGCCGCACCATTAACCATGGCAATAATAGGAGTAGAAATTTCTTCAATACAGCGAGGAATTTGCTGTATTCCATGCATATAGCGCATCCGTAATTCATTACTCTCACCGGCAAACATGCCGCTCTTATCTTTCATGGCCAAAATATCTCCACCTGCGCAGAAATTTTTACCATTACCGGTTAATACAATCACTCGAATAAGCTTGTCGAAGTCAGCATGTTTTAAAACACTAACTAGTGAATCAATCATTTCATGCGTGATCGCATTCATTTGGAGCGGATTATTAAGACTTATCCAAAGCTGAAAGTGATCTTTTAGCTGAACTTCTATATGGGGAAATTTTTGAGCATAAAAACTCATACTGACTCCTAAGATGGACTACTCTTTGAGCTTAAATAGGCCTTTAAAAATTTTGATTGTCCTTCACGATTTAAAACTTTAAGAATAAAACTAGAAGCAGCTGATAATTTTTCGATATCAATTCCCGTTTCAATTCCCAAAGAATCAAAAAGGTAATACAAATCTTCAGTCGCGACATTTCCCGAGGCCCCTAGAGCGTAAGGACAACCCCCAAGCCCACCTGCGGATGAATCAAAGCTTGTTATTCCCATTTCAAAAGAAGTGAGAACATTGGCCACGGCCAGGCCTCTGGTATCGTGAAAGTGCATGGATAAAAAATCCAGTTTAAAATCTTTTGATAAAAACTCAATAACCTCGGCAACCTGTTTTGGATTTGCAATACCTATAGTATCTCCAAGTGAGATTTCATAAACTCCAAGTTCAAGAAGTTGATCAGCTATTTTTTTTAATTGATCCAAGCTAGTTTTGCCTTCATAAGGACAACCAAAAACAGTAGAAATATAACCACGAGTTGAAATTTTATTGGCATTAGCCAGCGCCATCAATTCTTTAATTCTCAGCATGGATTCATCAATCGAGGCATTAATATTTTTTTTATTAAATGAATTTGAAGTCGAAGTAAAAACCGCAATATCACGCACACCTGCGTTAAGGGCCGCCTCCATGCCGATAAGATTGGGAACAAGAGAAATCAAACGAGTAGTCAATAAATCAGAATCTTTTTTTAAAAGATTAAAAAGCTCGCCACCATCACTCATTTGGGGAATTTTTTGAGCGCGCACAAAGCTAGTGGCTTCAATTTCGTGAAGTCCTGAAAGGTTTAATAATTTTATAAATTTTAATTTATTTTCTAATGAAACAATACTTTTTTCGTTTTGTAGCCCATCTCTAGGACCCACTTCAACAATACGAACTTTTTTAGGTAAATTTAAAAAAGAATTACTTAACATTCACTAACTCCACACCACCAGCGACTTGATCGCCTTCCTTAAAATGGATTTTTTCAATCACTCCTGTCTTAGAAGCCTTAATTGTATGCTCCATTTTCATGGCCTCCATAATTAAAATAGGAGTCCCAAGCACAACATCATCGCCAACTTTAACTAAAATTTTTAAAATTTTTCCAGGCATTGGAGATTTCATTTGCCCGTGATCAACAGATTTTGTCTGCCTTCTATTTCTCTTAGGTGCATCAATAACAAATTCTTGCCCATCAACAACATAGTGAGTATCTGCAATAATAACTGGCCGATTCTTACCCTTCATGTTCAGAACCATTTTTCCATCTTTCAGGGCGCCTAAATTAACCGAGTACTCTTCACCTTCAAAATTAAAAAGAATAAAACTCGTAGTTTCTTCGACGATATCGACGTCGACAATTTCATCATCAATAACAAACTGCTTTTTCATTTAAATATTCCTAAAGCCATTAAGGCTTGACCATACATCTGCTGACTTACTCATTTCATTCGAATCAATAATAGGCCCTTTTGCACTGAAGAGTGCAGCCGCAATCGCTAAAGCTATATATTCATTCGATTTAATTTTTGGCCTTAATTTAGCCTCATTGATTTTTACAAAACTAGTATAGGTTAGACCTTGACG
>JAURXW010000519.1 GCA_030654205.1 Bacteriovorax sp. | reverse complement strand
TAAATACTGATGAGCCAAAATGTTGTTTATTTCCTCTGGGATTCACTTCAATACTTAATCAATGGTCTTTCTCAAGGCTCACTATACGCATTAGTGGCCTTGGGATACACCATGGTTTATGGAATTATACGCTTAGTTAATTTTGCTCACGGTGAATTTTTAATGATAGGTGCGATGTGTGGCTACTATGCCCTTCGCGCCAATCTTCCCATGCCTCTTGCTATCATTGCCGCCATGGTCTCTGCGGGCTTCATCGCTGTCATCGTCGAGCGATTAGTTTATCGACCAATAAGAAAATCAGGCCGTGTCCCCGCTTTAATAACGGCCATTGGAACGTCACTTTTTTTCCAATATTTTGGTCAACTTGCCTTTGGAGCAGATCCTAAAACGATTCCTCCATTTATCACTGAAAAAATTTATAATATGGGAGAAGTGAATGTTTCAAATATTCAACTCGCCATTTTTGCAATAACTATTTTTGTTCTTCTTTTTTTATGGTGGCTCACTCATTTTACTAAAATTGGTAAAGCAATGCGGGCCACAAGCTATAACCTTGAAGCCGCAGAGCTGATGGGAATAAATACTAATCAAATTATTTCTTTTACTTTTTTTCTTGGGGCCGCACTCGCCGCTTTAGGCGGAATGTTGATGGGCTATACTATGTCGGTTGAGCCAATGATGGGCATGAACTTGGGACTGAAGGCCTTTGTGGCCGCAGTTGTTGGGGGTATTGGAATTATTCCAGGCGCAGCTCTTGGCGGATTTATTATTGGCATTGCCGAAAATATGGTGGCCGGGCTTTATAAGTCTAGCTTTCGGGATTTAGTTTCCTTTTTTATTCTTATTTTAATTCTCTTGATAAAACCGTCTGGGCTTCTGGGTAAAAATACCAAGGAGAAGGTGTAGTTCATGGATTATTATCTTCAAATTTTATTAATCGTTGGTATTTTTATCACGCTAACTTTAAGTCTTAATTTGATCAATGGTTTTTGCGGACAATTCTCCCTTGGTCACGCTGGATTTTGGGGCGTGGGGGCCTATGCCAGTGCTCTTTACACAGTTTTTTATGCTCTTCCCGTACATTCATCCATTAATATGATTATTGCGATGATGGTAGGATTTTTAGCTTCGGCCGTTTGTGGAATTTTGATAGGTGTTCCATGTCTTAGACTCAAAGGTGATTACTTGGCCATTGCCACTTTGGGTTTTGGTGAAATTATCAGAATCATCATTACGATGACAGAAAAAGTGGGAGGCCCCAGAGGGTTTATTAATATCCCTCACTGGGCCAATATTTATTGGGTTTATTTTATCGCCCTACTAGTTACCATTTTTATGCTCAATCTTAAACGCTCAGCTTTTGGTCGGGCCATTATCTCCATTAGAGAAGATGAAATCGCCGCTGAAAATATGGGAGTCAATCTCTTTAGATATAAATTATTCTCTTTTACTATTGGAGCGGGAATCGCTGGAATTGCGGGGGCTTTATTTGCTCATACTCAACAATTTCTTCACCCATCAAATTTTAACTTCATGTGGAGTGTCTGCATTTTAGTTATGGTTATTTTGGGAGGCCAGGGATCAGTTACAGGTTCAGTAGTTGGGGCCGTGGTACTCACAATTATTCCCGAGGCCCTTCGTTTTGCGGGGGGAAATATTTCTGCCTGGAGAATGACTATATTTCCGGTGCTCCTCATTGCCTTAATGCTTGCAAGACCTCAAGGAATATTTGGTCCCCATGAATTTTCTTGGAAAAAAAGGAGGATTTCAACATGACAATCCCTCTTTTAATCTTAGAAAATGTCACCATGAAATTTGGCGGTCTCACCGCCGTTAATGATGTAAGTCTTCAAGTTAATCAACACGATCTAGTTGCCATCATAGGCCCTAATGGTGCAGGCAAAACAACTCTCTTTAACACTATCACTGGCATTTACGTACCTACTTCTGGCAGCGTGGAATTTAATCATAAAAAATTAACCAATATAAAATCAAGTGATATTACGGAGAGAGGAATAGCTCGCACCTTTCAAAATATTAGACTCTTTAAAGACTTATCTGTTCTCGATAATATTAAGCTCGCTAAGCACACGCGTATTCACTACGGTTTTTGGGCGGGAATTTTTAGAACAAAAAAGTTTCACCAAGAAGAACAAAAGATTGAGGCCGAGTGCTTAAAGCTTTTATCTCTTTTTAAACTTGAAGATAAAAAAGATTTCCTTGCCCGTAACTTAGCCTATGGCCAACAAAGAAAATTAGAGATGGCCCGAGCACTAGCAACTGCCCCAAAACTTCTCTTACTTGATGAGCCAGCTGCCGGAATGAATCCGACTGAAACCAAAGAGCTGACTGAGCTGATCCATCTTATAAGAGATCAATTTAATATTGCCGTAATCTTAATCGAGCACGACATGAAACTAGTGATGGAAATTGCAGAAAAAATTTTTGTTCTCGATTACGGTCAACTCATCGCCAGTGGGACCCCCAAAGAAATTCAAAATAATAAGCGGGTTATCGAAGCTTATTTAGGGGTAGAAATCGAGGCAAGTTTATGACAAAAATTTTAGAAATCATTAATGCTAATACTCATTATGGATCAATTCACGCTGTAAAAAATATTAATCTTCATATCAACACTGGTGAAATTGTAACCCTGCTTGGCTCCAATGGTGCGGGAAAAACAACAACTCTGCACACTATCTCTGGTTTACAAAAAGCGAGCTCAGGGGAAATTCTTTTTAAAGGCCTGCCCATTCAAAATTTACCGGCCCATAAAATAACGGCACGAGGACTTGCTCAATCTCCTGAAGGCCGACAAATCTTTGCCAATTTAAGTATAAAAGAAAATCTTGAAATGGGTGCATACTTACGAAAAGACAAAGCTGGTATTAGAGAAGATTTTGATTATATCTATTCTTTATTTCCAAAATTAAAAGACCGAGAAAATCAGCTTGCCCAAACTCTTTCTGGAGGAGAGCAACAAATGCTTGCTATCGCCAGAGCATTTATGAGCAGACCCGAGCTATTAGTTTTAGATGAACCATCATTGGGAATCGCACCGATTTTGGTCAGCACAATCTTTAAGGCCATTAAAGAAATCAACCAGCGCGGGATGAGCATCTTACTAGTCGAGCAAAATGCTTACTTGGCCCTTAATATTTCTCACCGGGCCTACGTTCTCACCAATGGTGAAATTACCCTCCAAGGAAAGGCGCGCGATATCTTAGAAAATCCGGAAATAAAAAAAGCATATTTAGGACATTAAATAACATTTGCTACGCACAAACATACCTAAATCTTGTTTTCAAGCACCTCTAAGTACATTATCATATGCCCACAACTGACAAGAACTAGAATCCTCATTTTTCAGGAAATTTCGTATGACATCCACTAAAACGTTTGATGAAGCTCTCTCATTATTAAAAAAATTCGTAAAATTCTCTGAGGTTAAAAACCAAAAGCATATCGATCTCTCACTTTGCACTGCCGATGAGCGCATCTTGGGCCAAAGGGCCTTAGTGATTGTTAATCTGGAAGTAGAAAAAGGCGCACTAACGCAAGATCAATTAAAAATTAAACTCGGTTTATAGATTATATAAAAAGGATTAAATATGTCTCAAGCTCTTAACGATGCCGTTCACTGGGCGGATCTTACTGCTGATAAAC